>JAQSXG010000099.1 GCA_029256785.1 Neobacillus sp. | reverse complement strand
AATCCAATTTATCCATTTAAAAGAAACAAAACGCCTGCCAAGTTTTTGATACAAGAAAGGCAATCTACTTTTTATCAGTTTACATAATATAATTATTAGTTAAACATGATGATGGGCACCCTTATAATCCCATATTTTTGGCAATGATTTGTTTCATAATTTCATTGGTGCCTGCGTAGATAGAACCTACAGCGACATCGCGATATCTTCTGGCGATCTCGTATTCTTCCATATAACCGTAACCACCATGTAACTGCATGCATTCAGTCGCAACCTTCTTGGCTAGATCCGTCATCCACCATTTTGCCATTGAAACTTCATTGACAATATTCTTTTTTGCCATATGATCGACAATTAACTGATCAACAAATGTCTCACCGATTTTGATATTCGTTGCCATTTCGGCAATCTTGAATTGGGTATTTTGGAATTTGCTAATTGGTTTGCCAAAGGCTGTCCTGTGTTTTACATAATCAAGCGTCAGTTCCAGCATTCTTTTCGACCCTGCAATGCTACCTATCGCTAGCATTAATCGCTCTTGCTGAAGCTTTTGCATTAAATAATAAAAGCCCATGCCCTCTTCACCGATTAAGTTTTCCTGTGGGACAACCGCCTCTTCAAAAATCAACTCAGAGGTATCGTTGGCATGCTGACCTACTTTTCGTAACTTTTTCCCTCTTTTAAAGCCTGGTGTTCCTTCTTCGACAACTAGTAAACTCATTCCTTTATGTGAAGGCTGAGCGCTTGCGTCTGTTAAGCAAACCACGATTACAAAATTGGCAGAATAACCGTTCGTGATGAAGGTTTTTTCACCATTCAAAATATAATGGTCGCCCTCTTTTCTAGCGGTTGTTTTAATTGCTGCCAAATCTGAACCTGTTCCCGGCTCGGTCATTGCAATCGCTGAAATCATTTCACCACTTATTGCCTTTGGAAGCCATCTTTGTTTTTGCTCCTCAGAACCAAATTCACCAATATATGGCATCACAATATCATTATGAAGTCCAATACCACCAATGCCTGCACCAATTTTATCAAGCTCTTCCGTAATGACAACCGAAAAGCCGAAATCGGCTTGGGAACCGCCATACTTTTCCTCCACCCATGGACATAGAAATCCCTGCTCGCCAGCTTTCTGCCAGAATGATTTCGGGACTTGCTTGGCTTGCTCCCATTCTTCGAAAAATGGAGCTGCATGCTGGTCAAGGAACTTACGAAACGACTTTCTAAAAATTTCATGCTCTTCTTTTAAATATGGCTTATTCATCTCTTACCTCCGAACTAGCGAGATTCTTTACTTTTTTAACGGTGTTTTCAAGATCTTTCCAGTAGCTGTTTTCGGTAGCTCTGCCAAGAAGTATATTTTCTTAGGCACCTTATAATGGGCAAGCTGCTGTTTACAGAATGTCGAGATTTCAGTGGGTGTTCTTGTCTCCCTTGTCACAATATAAGCTGCCACTTCTTCACCAAATACCGGATCAGATTCTCCAATTACAGCACACTCAACGATATCGGGATGGGTATACAGCACTTCTTCCACTTCACGCGGATACACATTAAAACCGCCACGAATAATCATATCTTTCTTGCGATCCACAATATAAAGTCGACCCTGTTCATCCTGCCTAGCAAGATCGCCTGTATAGACCCAGCCATCAATAATTGTCGATTCTGTTTCTACATCTTTTTTGTAATACCCCTTCATCGCATTTGGTCCGCGGAAAATAATTTCACCAACTTCACCAACAGGGACTTGCCTTCCATTCGGATCAATCAGTTTTAATTCAATCCCTGGTAACGGAACCCCAACTGATCCGACTTGTTTTTCGATACTGTTTGGAAAACAGCTTATCATCACAGTACTTTCCGTCTGACCGTAGCCTTCGCCGATTTCAACCCCCATCAGTGCCTTCACTTTTTCAATGATTTCTACGGGAAGACTGGCACCGCCAGATCCTGCAATCCTTAGCTGAGTGAAATCCAATTCACTTATTTGTGTTGAATGAACGAACATCGTATACATCGTGGGAACCCCTAGAAAGACCGATATTTTTTCATCAGCCAGTTTTTGCAGGATTGCATCGGGAATAAACCGCTCTTCTAAGTAAATCGTACAGCCCTTTAATACACATTGAAGCAGCCCTTGTAGCTTTGCATACGCATGAAAAAGAGGAAGGACAACGAGGACGCGGTCTTCCTTTGTTAAATCTAAGATTTCCGCACTTGTTTTGCTCATCCATTCAAGATTTCCATGGGTGATTAAAGCACCTTTTGGCTTACCAGTCGTTCCGGACGTGTAAATAATTTGTGCATGATCATCTTGATTCTTCGGCTCAAGGAAGAAATCGTCTGCTTTTCCACATACCTCGTCCCAAGGAATTACCCTATCCTCCGGTTGAAGTGATATGACCATTTCTACCGTTGATAGCGAGGGACGAGATTTAAGCACCTCTCCTAATCCAATTTCGTCCACTATTACCGCCACCGCATCTGCATCATTGAGAATATAAGTAATTTCATTTTCCTTAAATAGCGGATTGATGGGGATAACCGTGGCTCCAAGAGATAGTAAAGCAAAATAAGCAATCACATAATCCGGTTTATTTGCCATCATTAATCCAACATGTGAGTCATTTTTTATCCCATACTTTTTTAAACCCTCAGCCTTTTCTTTCACTCTACTTGCTAATTCCTTATAAGTAATACTTTCATTTCTAAAAACTAGCGCAGGATGACTTGGAGCACCATTAGCTGTATTCAGCAAAATTCGACTAATATTCAAATCCTATTCCCCCAGTCGTATATGAATCTATTTTCAAGTACTACACAATTGGTATACGGAATAAATGTATGCGTTTTCAAAGGTTAATATGATAAGTTGTACCAATTAATGGAATATAGTGGCTATCACCAGAGCTTTATCATTTCATAAAAAAAACCTACTTCGAAAAGTAGGTTTTTCACTCATTATTTACTTGTCTTTTTGTGGAATGATTACCATTGGTATATCGGTTTCATGGAGTACCCCAGAAGAAACGCTTCCTAACACTGTACCTCGAATTAAGCCCATGCCGCGTGAGCCCATAACGATATACATCGCCTTTAAGTCCTCTGCTAGTTGAGCTATTTGATAAACCGGATCACCGACCTTCATTAGTACAACATATTCAACATCCCGATCTTCTAGATACTTAACTGCAGGCTCTGCTGCCTTGTCAAATAGCTCTGTTTGGTATTCCCGTATCATATTCTCTCCGATAAATAATCTTGTATGAATGGTATGGAAGGAAGGTTGAACGTTAACTAAATAAAGTTTACTAGGAATGGCTTCAGCTAACTTAACCGCTTCGGCCAAAGCTTGAAGGGAATTATCTGACCCGTCAATCGCAACTAAGATCCGTTCTTTCATCCTTAAAACCCCCTAAGAATTGTCGTAAACCAGCAAGAATCTAAAAAGTACAGGACTTTGAAATTCAACTTCCTACTATTATTGTATCAATGATTTCACAGGTTCCTTTTTAAATATTTGAACTATTTGTGAATTAGTTGCTATATTCACAATTGTTCTGAAATAACATGGTTAAATAAAGGTAGATAGATTTACCAAATAACTGAATCTAAGAAGGTGAAGATCTCATGTGGTTTACGAAAAGTAATGAGAATGTCGTTGCTGAGTTACACACTGATCCTCTTACTGGCCTTACAACCAACGAAGCTGAAAAACGTTTAGCCACTGTTGGTGCAAATGAATTTACCGAACAGAAAAAGCCATCCATTTTTATGTTGTTTTTCGAACAAATTAACAGCCTGTTAATCTATATTTTAATTGTCGCTGCGATTATTTCTATTGTTGTTGGAGAAATTAGCGATGCGGTAATAATCCTCCTTGTAATCATGCTTAATTCGGTGATAGGTGTCATCCAAGAATCAAAGGCGGAAAAGGCATTAGAGGAATTAAAGAAAATGACTACCCCCCGAGCAATTGTCAGACGAGATGGCATAACAAAAGAACTTCCCTCCGAACAGCTTGTACCAGGTGATATCGTGTTGATTGACGCAGGAAGATTTATTCCTGCTGATTTGCGTTTAATAGAAACCGTGAATTTAAAAATCGAGGAATCGTCACTTACTGGAGAGTCGGTACCGGTAGACAAAGACGCAAACTGGCAAACGGAAAAAGAAATACCCCTTGCGGACCAATACAATATGGCTTTCATGTCGACAGTATCTACCTATGGCCGCGGTGTTGGCGTGGTCGTCGGTACGGGAATGAAAACAGAAATAGGAAAAATTGCAGGGATGCTTGGCAATCAGAAAAAGGAACTGACTCCTCTCCAGCTAAAACTAGCTGAACTAGGAAAAATCCTTGGCATTGGTGCCGTCATTATTTCAGCTGTTATCTTCTTCATTGGTTTTTTTCAAGGACGAGATGTGCTTGATATGTTTTTAATAGCAGTTAGTCTTGCCGTTGCAGCCATTCCCGAAGGACTTCCCGCAATTGTGACCATTGTTCTCGCACTTGGTGTTCAACGAATGATTAAACGACGGGCAGTTGTGCGCAAGCTCCCGGCAGTTGAGACGCTCGGTGCCGTAAGTGTCATCTGTTCGGATAAAACGGGAACCCTTACCCAAAATAAAATGACGGTTACAACTGTCTTTGCTAACGATAAGTACTCCCCCCTATCAGAAATTGCTAATCATAAAGACCAAGAAAATCTTTTTTTTGAAGCAATGGCTCTTTGTAATGACGCCATCGTTACCGATTTGGAACAAACCGGTGACCCAACAGAGATTGCCCTTGTTGCAGCTGCACAGAAGGCTGGTGTTGATAAACAATTCTTGGACCAACGCTATCCACGTGTTTTCGAGATTCCATTTGATTCTGAGCGAAAAATGATGACCACAGTGCAGCAGAGGGATGGACGGTATTTTGTAACCGTAAAAGGTGCATTAGAAAGCCTTCTCCCGTTAACTTCTTTTATTATGAAAAATGGCGAAAATATCCCCTTCACTCCTACTGAATGTGAAAAAGTAAAGCATCAGGCAAATACAATGTCTGAGGAAGCACTAAGAGTACTCGCTGTAGCTTATAAGGAGATAGATTTCTCTGAGGAATTTACTCAAGATAAACTAGAAAGTAAATTAACTCTTCTCGGTTTAACCGGGATGATTGACCCACCGCGTGAAGAAGTAAAAGCATCAATTGCACAATGTAAAAATGCTGGTATCCGCACCATAATGATAACCGGTGACCATAAAAAAACTGCCTTTGCGATTGCAAAGGAGCTTGGCATCGCGAAGGAAGAGTCCGAAACCTTATCTGGCTTTGAGCTTGATTCACTAGGTGAATACGAGTTAAATGAAATGGTTAAAAGAATACGTGTGTTCGCCCGTGTTTCTCCCGAGCATAAAGTAAAAATCGTAAAAGCTCTGAGGGCAAATGGGGAAATTGCTTCGATGACCGGTGATGGTGTAAATGATGCTCCTTCCTTACAGCAAGCGGATGTTGGTGTGGCAATGGGGTTGAGTGGCACCGATGTCGCAAAGGGCGCTGCCGATATTGTATTAACGGATGATAATTTCTCGACAATCGTTGCCGCCGTAGAGGAAGGAAGAAATATCTATCAAAATATAAAAAAATCGATTCTCTTTTTACTTTCTTGTAATCTTGGCGAGATTATTACACTTTTCATTGCCATCTTGCTTGGCTGGCCAGCCCCACTCACAGCGATTCATATACTATGGGTAAATTTAATTACCGATACACTCCCAGCGATTTCACTTGGACTCGATCCAGATGACCCGGATGTTATGAAAGAACAACCTCGGTCGATAAAAGAAAGTATTTTCGCGAACGGTGGTGGTCTATTTACATTAATCAATGGATTACTCATTGGTTTACTCACACTATTTGCTTTCATCGCTGGACTCGCCTTTTACACAGGTGCGACTACGATCTATAGCATTGACTTTGCCACTATTCCAAAGGAATCCCTTATTCATGCGCAAACAATGGCCTTTATCACCTTAAGTATTTCACAATTATTCCATTCTCTTAACTTAAGAAGTAACCATAAATCACTTTTCGAAATTGGCCTTTTTACAAACAAGTTTCTATTAGCGTCCATCTTCTTGGGAATTGGTATCCAAGTCGCTTTAGTACACATTCCACTATTTAATGGGATTTTTGAAATTAATGCCTTAACACTTAAAGACTGGATGTTCATTCTTACATTGTCACTATTACCTGTGATTTTTAATGAGTTATGGAAAGCAGGTAAAAGGATTTTCCAAGGACCACTGGTATAAATAGAAAGAGACGTGTGAATTTACCACACGTCTCCTCCTTATTCACTACGTTTTTTTAATAAACTTTGGTAGGCGGCCGATGTGCGCACCTCTACTGTTAATGTGTTTTTTCCATAAATTGTTTGAATTAAAAATGGGACACCTGCAGTATTTTGAAATCTAAAATCGAGTCCTCCATAAGAAACCGTAGCATCTCTCCCAGGTGGTACATAACCAATAGTCAAGGAATGGTGATGCCATTCTATATATTCCACAGCAAGTTGATCAACAGCATTAAACAAAGTAGACGAGGTTTGACAAATACCGCCGCCAATTCCCATAACTACTTTCTTATTTACAATTTCCTGAGCTGGTTGATAGCCATGCTCCGCGTCACTCGGTCCTACAGTTGTATTAAAAGAGAAAATATCTCCTGTACCGACAATCACATTTTGAATCGCCTGTGCGGAAAGTTCGATGTTTTTATTTCGACCAGTAATACTAGGATCAAACGTCGTTGTGAAGCTAGCAACGACCACATCATCTAAAAAAGCAACATCCTCGGGTTTATAGCCGCTTTCCGTTATGTACAAAGGAAGATAAACATCTCCACCTTTGACCGAAGCTTCCAAAACCTTCGTAACTAATTCTGCTTCCTCCAGAATCACTCGTGGTTTTCCTTTAATAACATTGCCGGATGCATCAATCCGATCAGGAATCATCCTTTGATCATACCCAGGAGTTGTCTCGGTACCAACCGCTAATTCCCTTGCCCATTTGTCTAATTCCTGCTTATATTTTTCATTGTCACTTCCAAACCCCAATTCAACAGGATTTATAACTTTTATACTACTTTTTGTGGAAGGGTCTAATACATTTACCACAATCGGTTTTGGTTCTTCTGTCTCCTTATCCTCTTTCGCCGCTTTTTCTTGTTGCTTTTTTTCAAGCTGTTTCTCTAGCTCTGTGACCTTTTTCTCCAGCTTCTGTTCCTTTGCTTTGTCGGCAGAACATCCAGCTAATCCTATCAAACTACCAATTACCAACAACATGAACACACATCTCCGCATTGCCATCCACCTTCTCCTCTTCTTGAGCATTGCTGCCGTTTCCTGATGTAAAATACTCCTGCTAAAACAAAAAAAGGGATTCGCATCCATTCACCTATTTTATTTTCCTTCTTACTACAAAATTACTACTTACGTTAAAAAGGACAAGATGTGTTATAATGAAATATAGTGAATAAAAATATCCCTTAGAAGGGATTCTGGTTCCTCCTCTACTGATGTCTATTACCATCAGTCCTCATGGTCTCTTTGATAAATAATACGAAAAAGGGTGTTAACCTTGAAATCCACAATTGAAACAGTTTATTTTTTAGAAAATCCTGAGAAAAAAGTCACTAAGTTTGCAACGGGTACCCAATTGCTTTATGAAGATACAATTAAAGATGTATTCGGGGTAGCTAGTATTAATGACCTAAACATGATGATTCGGTATAATAAAGGTTTTCAGGATAGCATTTGTCTTACACATGGGATAACTGAAAGTAGCATCACACTTGATAGAATTCTTCGTGTCGCTTCTAAGCTTGATTTGCTTTTACTAAGGAAACAAATTGTTGAAGAACGGGCGGAAGAAGTGACGATTGTTTCTGACGATAATGCCCTCTCCATTCCTTGTCCATTCGATTCGACCATTAAACTCCGTGAAGGTGTGTTTAAATGGGATGACAGTAATTCTTCTTATCATTTGGTTTAGACTTAAAAAAGTTAATAAACTCAAAAAAAAGCATCGGCTAGATGCTTTTTTTTATTATTCGGTTCGTAAAACTAGTTTGTTGATTGGAGTTCCTGGCACTTCGCTTTTTCGCTACCATGAATCAATCATGAAAATTTGTTCCGTCTGTGGTTGCTTTGATGATTTCTGCGCGGATTACGTAGTCTCCGAAGTGCTCGCCATCATGACGTTCTTTTGCGTAGCGCGAAAGGAGCACCTGCAACTCACTTAGGATATCTTCTTCACCAATGTTTTCACGATACATTTTGTTTAGACGGCTGCCATCAAAGGCTGCACCAAGATACATATTATATTTTCCAGGTGCTTTACCCATAAAGGCTATTTCGCCAAGTCCAGGGCGTGCACACCCATTCGGGCACCCCGTCATTCGGATGGTAATTTCTTTGTCCCTAAGACTATTTTTATCGACGATTTCCTCGATTTTATCTAGCAAAACTGGCAAATATCGTTCTGCTTCCGCCATCGCCAATCCGCAAGTTGGGAGTGCAACACAAGCCATCGAACTTCGACGAAGGGCGCTATGTTGACTACCATCTGTCAGACCGTATTGCTCCAACAGTTCATTGATTTTTTTCTTTTTATGACTCGTTACATTGGCAATGATTACGTTTTGATTGGCTGTAATACGAAATTCACCCGTATGAATTGCAGCAATCTCTCGTAATGCCGTTTTTAGCTTATACCCATTTAAATCAGCCACACGACCATTTTGGATAAAGAGTGTAAGATGCCATTTTCCTTGTATACCTTTTACCCAACCGTAACGATCATTATTGCTTTTAAAATAAAACGGTTTTGCTTCCTCCAGACGCCAGCCCAGTCGATTCTCAAGTTCTTCGATGACGGTTTCAAGCCCTAGTCGGTCAACTGTATACTTAAAGCGGGCATTTTTTCGAACCGAGCGATTTCCATAATCACGTTGTATCGTAATAACTTTCTCTGCTAACTCTTGAATTTTATCTGGTGTACAAAAGCCAATTATTTTTGCGAGTTGTGGATAGGTTTCTTTGTCACCATGTGAACTACCCATGCCCCCGCCAATTGCTACGTTAAAACCTGCTAATCTCCCCTCTTCTACAACCGCAATAAACCCTAGATCCTGTGAAAAAACATCGATGTCATTAGTTGGAGGAACTGCAATGCCGATTTTAAATTTTCGCGGCAAATAAAGCGGGCCATACATTGGCTCAACTTCATCCATTTCTGGTGTGCCTGCCACTTTTTCTTCATCCAGCCAAACTTCATGATAGGCTCTTGTCCGTGGTAATAAATAATTACTCAATTGTTTCGCCCACTCGTATACTTCTAAATGAATCTCTGATTGATAGGGATTCGAGGTACACAATACGTTCCGATTAACATCCCCACAGGCGGCAATTGTATCCAAAAGAGATTTATGGATATCTTGAATGGTATTTTTCATATTCCATTTTAAAATTCCATGCATTTGAAAGGTTTGACGTGTCGTAAGTTTTAATGTCCCGTTACCATTTCTTTCGGCTAGTTCATCCATAACAAGCCATTGGTTTGGTGTGGCTACACCTCCAGGTAATCGAACCCGGAGCATGAATTGATAGGCTGGCTCAAGTTTTTGCTTTTGGCGCTCATTCCTTAAGTCCCGATCATCCTGAAGATAGCTGCCATGATGCTTCATCAAGCGGTTATCATCATCAGGAATGCCTGCACTGAGAGGTTCCAGCATAACTTCCTTAAGTGTGCCACGCAAATAATTGCTCCGTTCTTTTATCTCCTCAACATCACTAGGAGGGCCTTCTGGCGCTTTTAATAGTGGGTTCACCATTGTTGAACAAACTCCCTTCCATCAAAATCAATAAACATCACGCTGATACCGTTTATTCTGCTGCATGTCAGTTAGATATTTTTCCGCTTTTTCACGGCTCAACCTGCCCTCATTTTCGATGATATCAAGTAAAGTCTTATGGACGTCATTTGCCATATTTTTCTCATCGCCGCAAATGTATACGGTAGCACCCTGCTCTAGCCATTCAAACAATTCTTTACTTTGCGCCACCATGCGGTGTTGGACATATACTTTCTGTTCGGTATCACGAGAAAAAGCTATATCCATTTTTGTAAGGACACCGTCTTTGAGCCACTTATGCCATTCCGTCTGGTAAAGAAAATCTGTCACAAAATGCTGGTCTCCAAAGAATAGCCATGACTTTCCTTCCGCTCCTATTTCTTCACGCTCTTGCATAAATGAACGGAACGGTGCCACTCCTGTTCCCGGCCCAATCATGATAATTGGCCTATTTGGGTCAGGAGGTAATTTGAAGTTTTCATTGTGTTGAATGTAAACTGGGACAGTATCTCCCGGCTTAAGTTGGTCCGCACAATATGTGGAGCAAACACCTTTTCGTTCTCTTCCATGTGTTTGAAACCGGACAGCACCGACCGTTAGATGAACTTCCTCCGGATTCGCCGCTAAGCTACTGGCAATCGAATAAAGACGTGCCGGCATTTTTCTAAGAACGGATACAAATTCTTGCGCAGAGTCTCCCCATGAGCCAAAGTCACGGACAAGATCAAGTAAATCACGGCCAGCGACATACGCCTTTAATTCGTTCTCTTTTCCTACTAAGACAAGGTCTAGCAATCTATTATTCGTAGAAAGCTTCGCCACTTTTTCTAAAAGTGCTTTTGTTAAAATAGTAATCTCAAAATAAGATGTCAACGCTTCTTTTAATGCTAGTACATCTCCCTGCTTATTCACCGTAACAACCTCATCTGGGTTCCATTTGATTTCTCCAAGAAGTGCAGCTACTAATTCTTGATTATTTTCCGGATAAATAGCAAGACTATCCCCTGGTTCATAGGTGAGGCCCGAACCTTCCAAGGATAGTTCAAGGTGGTGCGTTTCTTTATTGGAGCCACGCCCATTCAAGTTGATATTCTCTAACACTTCTGCCTTAAAAGGTTTGGTTCTAGAGTATTCCGATTCATCAGTTTGAATCGGATGGGCTAGAAGTCCTTGTGAAGGGTTATGTTGATCATTTTCTTCCTGACCTTCACTTAAACTACCAAGTACTCCCTCTAGCCACTCGGTTGCTGGCTCATCAAAATCAAGGTCGCAGTCAAAGCGCGGATATAGCCTCGTACCGCCAAGTTCTTCAAGCCGTGCATCAAAGTCTTTTCCTGTCTGACAGAAAAACTCATAGGAACTGTCCCCTA
This sequence comes from Neobacillus sp., assembly GCA_029256785.1. Taxonomy (GTDB): domain Bacteria; phylum Bacillota; class Bacilli; order Bacillales; family Cytobacillaceae; genus Neobacillus. The sequence goes on along the minus strand of JAQSXG010000099.1, from coordinate 18 downwards.
GTGATAATACTGAAAAAT
>JAQSXG010000098.1 GCA_029256785.1 Neobacillus sp. | reverse complement strand
CAATAATTTTCGTATCCATAGCTCCTTAGGCTATCTTAGCCCTAAGGAATTTAAGGCATCGAAACTATGATTTTTGTACGAAAAAGTGTTGCCATACCACTTGATACTACTAGAATATTTGTTTATTACACAGACGATAGTTATTCTACAGAAAACGAATACATTAATACTATACCAGATCAATTCTGTTCTAACAGAACAAGTGGTGGTATACCTGAATTCGGAGCAGTAAGTATATTAGCAAATTTTAAGCAGCGAACTTTTCAAATAAAGGACTAATTTAGAAAAATAAATCCAATTGTACTCAAACTGTACTCAAAAGCAAAAAAACAACCCCAAAAATCCTGTATTTACAAGACTTTCGGGGTTTTCTTTAACTATTCCCACTCAACAAACAGAGGCGGTCAACAAATGGCTTAATATCAATGCTATTCTCTTTTGTAATCTGAAATGTGGGTAAAATTGTGGTACAAAAAGTTTTTCATCTGCTTTTTTAAGAGCTGATAAAATTCTTACAAGCCATTAAATTTCACACAAACGTCTGCTGTTTTTTCAGTACCCTCTTAAAACGTCTAATATATTACAGCAGCATTTAACACCTTGTTTTGAAGGAGTTGAATTATTGTTGAACTCTGAAAACTTCCTGCATTCAGGATTTTGAATCGTCCCCCCGCAATGTTCTGCTCTTAAGATAGGACCCTTCCCTTAGAACTCCCTCCTTTCCTGCCTCATTGAAAGTGAAAAGGTTCCATGATATAATTACCTAAATTTTAACGGTAGTGGAGGTTGATTATGCTCACCTTAGAGGATTACATTGGAAAGCGAAAAAAGGAAGACTGTATTAATGAATTTAACCGTGATTGCAGGCAGGACAACCTTCGAACGTGTGTTAATTACGTGTTTGAATACTTTAATACATATCTGAATGTTTCAATACCAGAACAACTTACCGTGCTAAAAGATGAGAACGCTGCAAAGTATAGGCAATCATTATCACAGTATGATCCGGATCTGCAAGATTGGTTAGTAAATAACTATATAGAGAGTGGAAAGCAAGTTAATAAGTCAATTATGACGCTGCTTGCAAAAGATCAGCTCTTCTTTCTGGCTTCATCAGAGAGAGAATTTAGAGAGATATCGTATGAGATATACCCCAAGATTGTAAAAAGAATTCCTACAATTAAAGGACAGGCTGAAATGATTTATCAGTTTATCAAGGAATATCATAGAGTAAAAAGCTATGAAAACGACTTTAATAAGTTCGGACTCCCATACCCTATTACAAAATGGCTAAATGATGTTAGAAATAAGTATCGTGTCGATGTTGCTTTATTTGCATTCCTATGGGCTATATACTTTTTTGATCACGTTAACTTATGGCCACAGACCCACAAGATAAAAAATACTACTCATGACCACATTCCCTATGATTACGATTACAAACAAGCCTCAAATTTATTCAATCTGGATGATCTATATAGGTCGCTTACAAAAAAGGTTTTTTTAAGGGGCCATAAGCAAGAGATCGAACTGTTGCTTATGTACTTCTGGCTGCACGATATAGATAAAAATATCGAATACTGGGCTGAATACCTCGTGAAAGTTATGCCCGCCATAGAAAAGAAACATGAAAAAGAATAAATTTGCATAGGAAAGGAAAAGAGGCATTTAGCCCCTTCCTTGGTTTGTTCCATTTGTTTTATTGACGCCAATATTCTGCCTTATGCAATGTCTGGCATTCCCATCATTTCAAGGTCTGATATCTATGTTTTCTCTCAGTCTGCATTTTTTTGTTATGCATTCTTTAAGTCCAGTAGATCCTTATGTACTGCATCAATTTTGGCGTCCTGTTCTTCCAGTGCCTCAAAGTAGAGCTTCACCTCTTCCTTTCTGGTAAGTGACCGACCATAATACCCATTTTTTCTAATCGACGGAAGAACTTCGTCAAATATCCATGATTCAAATTCTTCTGCGCCGGGAAGTTCTGATTTTGCAGCAAGGCGGTAAATATCGCCTTCGGGTATGATGTTCATTTCTTGGTTTCCGCCGTTTGTAGGGATGCTCCATTTCAGGGCACCCTTGCAATGCGCTGCGATTGCGTTCTGTGGCTTCGCATAGCCCAATGATTTAGCAACATCGGAAGCAACAAAGTAAATCTTTCCTTCGATATCGGCGGTTCGGACTTGTCCAAATTTTGGGTTATTGAAAAGTTTAAGTTCGTTCATGTTTCTCCTTTCTATGTACTATTACTTGCGCTGTTCAGTAAGCCATTCCTCCCACTTCTGTCTTACGATCCGATATTGCTGTTTTTTTACTCTTGGCAGCACCGGGCAGCCCTTCCTGTTAAGGTATCTTGTCGCCTGCCTTCTGCTCAGCCCATAATCAGTCATGATCTGATCCATCGTTATTATTTCAATCATGTTCTTTCCCTCCTAATTTGATGTCTATGGTCTTTTTAATTCATGATGATTTTACCACTCCCAAAATAAAAACTCCATATACGTTCAAAGATCAACTTTATTGACAATAAAAATACCCGGCATGGTACCGGGCATTTATATATTTTCTATTTTAAGCAGAAGATTAATCTTACCATTTCATCAGAGAGTCCAAGCTCTTCTTGCGCCAATATCATCTCGCTTAATTTATAACTACCATTCATTGCTTTTATATCTTCCATAGAGTTCCGAATGCTTTCCAAGCATCTTCTTAAATCTTCGTTCATTTTCTCGACTTCCTTTCTCTTTCCTTCCGCTTACCATTGATCATTCCCAAATGATACGCGCTTAAGGCGATAGCCGATATTGAGATCTCAGAGTTAATAATCGATATGATATCGCACATATCAGGGCATAGCGTCTGCTGCTGATCAAGCAGTTTTTTAGTTTCTTCGTTGTACCTCATGGCTCAGCCCTCCGCTTTCTTTGAAAGGGTTTCGTTAAGCTTGATCAAGGCACTTTTACGCGTGCTTAGCATTGAAGCAACCTTGAAACCATCGACAAAGCCTTGGGACTCTGTCACCAACAATAGAGTGCTCAGTAAGTCACAGTGTTCTTCAAGTAAATCCCGATCCTTAAGGTTTTCATTCAGGAACTTGTCAAGCTCCGTTTTGGCCTGTGTAATCTCTTCGGAATCGGGACCTACTTCAAACTGTCCAGAGTTTCCTCCGGTAATGAAATAAAATAGTTCTTTGATTGCCTCGTCATAAGGTTTTTCATTGGAATAACCAGCTTTACTGTTAATCATCATCTTTTTATCCTCCTATTTACTTTCTGCCTGTATCAAGTATAATAGGGGTACAGGCTTCCCCTTGTGGGTTGATTGCAAGGAATCCGGACGATCCGCCAAGATGAGCCGGGTTCCTTTTCATTTTTTTAGAGCTACTTTGTACATCTTCTCAATGCCTTGTCTGATTATCTCTGCCTTGGTAATCCCCAATGCTTTACAGCTATAATCAAGTTTTTCAATATCCGCTTCAGATAACCGAATTCTCGTACTAAGAATTTTGGGATTATCTGAATGCGGTCTTCCTGTCCGTGGCGCCATCTTCAATCTCCTTTATTTGTGGATACATTAATTATATTATTGTGGATACGCAAAGTCAATATATTTAATAAAAAATACCAAGCATATAGCCTGGTACATTATTACTCCTAAAGCACAACCCGTTTCAATAGAATCACGCTACTACAACGGCGGTACCGCAATATCAAAAGGCTGAAATGTAAGAATAAGTTGTTGTAATGTAATTTTATAAATATACTTATCACCGAAATACCTACCAGCCTTATTGGGGGTAACTAAGTTGCTTTTCTTCGGCGTATTCTTTAGCCTCTTCGGTATGGCCGGCATAATATAATGCGTATAGGTAGTATTCCTCATTTCCAATATCATTAGCGTAACTCATCGCTTCGTCCAATAACCTATTCTCAACTAAAGCATCAATATATCCATCGCCATATCCGTTGGAATACGAGTTTTCGGGAGAATTTTCGTACTTAGAATACCCTTCGTTAAAGCCTACTTCATAGCCTACTTCCTGCCCATCTTCATATCCCTCATCATAATCACTTTCATAATAAACATCATCTGAGCCAGCGCAACCATACACAGAGAATAGGCCGATAAATAAAATCATCGTAAATATAAACCCTTTTTTCATATTCCTTCTCCTGTTAATACTATTACCATGACATGCATATTGATGCCCTGAGTATTGCTCTATGGATCTGTTTTCCCTTACTTAGTTTCCTTACATGTTATGTATGCTAAGCCTGCAGAAACGACAGTGAGGCCAATGAATTCAACAATTAACAATAAATAATTTGTCCTATATTCCAATTTTCCTTTTAAATACACTAACGTTGGTTTAATATCTTTGGGTGGTTCCTTTGAGGCATAGACCGTTTTCGCTTTAATTGAATCCCAATCCAAAGATGATTGACTATTTTCGGTAAGAGTCTCGTCCAAATAACCATACTTACTCGCATCAAAAGGGATTGTTATTTGATTTTCATATTTGCCATGAAAAACAGGTACATAACTAAAGCCATAATTAATATGCTCACCAGATTCGTGTTTAAAGTAAATGTTGTTAGGAATAAACACGCAAGCTAGTATGAATAATACGAGATAACCGGCAAGAATTACTTTGAATCTTTTTATTCTCATATGTTAACCTCTTCATCGTTTATTTCATAGTACGGGGATACCTTGCTTTGCTGGCTCTTACCATCATTACGCCTAATTTTTTATTTATGGATTACAAACTTTGCAAGGAACATACCCACCGCTTATCGCATTGTCCCTGGTTTTTAGGTAAACAACATGCACATCCTTAATCTGGTCTACATATCTGCAGTCCGGTCGGTGAAATTTCATTGTATTGCTATTGCCAATGTAAGCTGCTTCTGATTGAGTGACATTACTACTCTGTGTTGGTGTTGGCGATATGGTCGGTATGCTTTCCTGCTCCGCACCGGTAGATACCTTAACGGTCTTTGAAGAGTCGTCCCAGCTTACGGAAGCACCAAAGGCTTCAAGCACTGAGCGAACCGGAAGATAGACCCTACTATCTTTTATAAGGGCCGCAGTATCATTTGAAATGCGCTGTCCATCCTTAACTATGTACATTTGCCCTATGGGAACTTCAACTTTAGTACCATCTTTTTCAATGATAACTGTTTTCGTCTCCTCGTTCCATATTACTGTGCTGCCGAAAGCCTCCATAGTCTGCCTGAGGGGCACTTGTATCCGGCCGGATTGATCAACAAAAGGCTCACCATAGGACTCGTCAAACTGTACGCCCCTACCATCTATGCTGACGTTTGCTGCATAAGCAGGGATAAGAGACGCTGCAATAACAAAGGCTGCTATGACTACAGATAATGTTCTTTTCATAGTTCACGTTCCTTTCTTGAAATAAAATATACACCTTTATATTAACTTTAAATGCAGATACTTACAATATGCCACATAAAAATCAACGAAAATAACCCTGGTATATTACCAAGTAAATATGTATGAAATGTCTGAAGAAGTGGGGAATGTAAGAATTTTATTGTCAGCCTAAATTATTATGAAATATGACCTAGTTTAAATCACAATAAAATGATATTATTATACAATAATTTCTAATTTATACCATAATATGATAATCATTATATTAAAAGAGGAGATTTGGAAAATGAATGATAAGCAAAAGAACAATAACACAACAACGATTGTTTTTGCAGGACTTGCCCTTGGTGGCTTAGCTATTTACTTTATAGGTTTTCTTCTGTTTCACTTTTATCCCAATATGCCTTTTGGATTTTCCTTTCTCTTGGAAGTAACGAGATTTTTGTCCGCTACGGTTTGTTCCTGCGGTACTGTTGCGCTATTATTAGAAATTAAGACCATAAAGAAAAACACAATCTCCTATATATCGGACTTTTTTTCCGGCGGGTCTATTATTAATAATCTATCAAATGAAAAGTTAAATGACTTACATTGTCGTTTGGCCTGTAAAAGAAGTGGGTATTTTAATGATAAAGATAAACTAACAAAAACGATATACTCAATAGAACCCTTTTTAAATCAGTTATCAACTGAGGTTTATTTTGAACTCGATAAGCTTGAATGCTGGATTGAACCAAATAGTTCAAAAGGACAGTTCACTAAAACTTATAAGATGAAATGTGTTATCATAAATGAATTCGGCAGAGCATATGATAAAACTATGATTTGGGGCTTTGTAAAGGAAGAACTAAATGATGAAGATTTGCTGAACAAAATAACTTTCGAAAAGCTTGACGTCAATCGAGATCAAAGAGCAAAATTTTATAAGAAATACGTTAAGACGTATGAATCCGAAAATAAACTGCATCAATTTATTAATAATTACGAACTAAAAATTCCTTTAACAAAAGAAGGTAATAAAATTACAATTGAGTTACATATTAAATACGATGTTCCAATTACGGATCTTTGTCATACTTGGAAGGTTAGTGCTCCTTGTAAAGAAATTGACCACCATATTCACTTAACGGGTCCAGAAGCTTCCCAGTGGTGCTTATCAGTTATAGGTTTTGCCCCGAAAATTTGGCCTGAAAATTCTTTTGAAGCAACTGAATCCATCGAATGTAGTTGCGAGGTTAATTCTAGGGATTGGGTATATCCGGGGACAGGTTACTCAATATTATTAAATGAAAAACAGAAAAATTAACATTTACAACTGCTATGTCATATGATATAATCACACATACTTAATTTAGTTAAAATTGTGATAATGTTTGATAAGGAGGAAACAAGATGAAATCTAAATGCTTTATAGAGGACATAGTCGTTTAAACTCTTTACAAGATTGATAAGATAGGATGATCAAAACAACTTTGATCATCTTTTTTCTTTTCTCAAATATTTAAAATGGAAAATGCCGAATTCTCCCAGCTATGAAATCCTCCGTTCAATCCTGATTGCCGCCCACTCTGTGAAACTGGTAAAACAGTGTTGTCGGTATGCCCCTAGCCCGGAGCCATGTCAATACCAACTAGCCTACATCTTTTCAGCGCTTGCCCCCGAAGGTAACGCCTTATAAAGCGTAAGGCTTGATTATATTTCTGGTACATGCTGTGTTGTTTATCCTGATTAAGGTCGAGCCTTCTGCATGCCTCCAATAGAGTACAGTTTTCATGAAGCATTTTAATCAACGCCTCCTGTATACTTCCGGACGTTACTTTAAGACTGGTTTCCTCCAGCAGTTCATGAACATCCTGCCAGAAAGCATCGTCCTCGATAAACCGGTAATCTTCTTCAACCATATGATCGACTATAATGTCCTTTAGTGTCAGATCCTCTGTTCCTTTTACAGGGCTTTCCAGACTTACAGCGTAGCGCATGAGGCTCTTTCTGTCTTTGCTTGTACGAAGTCCTAAGCCACGATTAAAGCTATTTTTAACGCTATACGTCAGATATGTAAGAAAACTGCCTCCTGGTCAAATTTAAAGCCTTCTAAGCCTTTAGAAAGTCAAAGTAAGATTCATTAACAAGATCATCCTCCAACTTCTTGATGTGCTCCGCTTCCCCGATCAAGCGTTTCTTTGCCAGCAAGCAAATAAAGCGATATACCTGATCCCAAAGCTGAGGTATGTATTCGGGCTTACCGTCTTGGAGTAATTTCACGAGTTCTTCATTACTCATTGGTTCCCCCTGCTGTGTGCTTATCAGAAAAAAAATACGATTTTAACGAACGTATGTTCTTATCGTAGTTTTATGCCAAAATCCTTTTTTCGTGGCTGCGAGGCTTAATTAGAGGCTCACAGGGGCATTCCCTTGTCATGTTATCTCTTTCCCTGTCTTGCTAACCCTTTTTCTTCACAAAATGAGCGACAAAGCGAATTTTAGAAGTTTCCCACTTTCAGTGGGTAAGCTATTTTTAAATGCCTTTATTTTTTCCCCGCCGTTTGTAGGGATATAGCGTTTTGCTACTCCCTTGCAATTCCTTATCAGACAATCCACAGTTCACCGAAACAGGAGAACGAAAAAATTCGCTGTCAGATAATCAAAGGGGACGACTTATAGTTGCCCCCCTCTCAGGCTGTTAATTGAAATGATCATCTTCTCTACTATCCCACAGCTGCTGCAGCTCGGCTCGCATTTGTCCTTCCAAGGTAGTGAAATACTTTATCGTCACCTTTAACTTCTCATCGTTCAGGTAGTTGTTTGACCTAGTTATGATTTCAGTAAGCGGTCTTCCCTTGTCCGTCATATCAAGAATATTATTAAACCATTCTACCATTGAATCAGATTCAAGCATTATTACGCTTTCCATTAACATTTCATATTTTTCGGCTATGCCGAAGGCTTGTCTGTCGTTGTTGCATGTAGCGATTCGCTTTTGTCGCTTTGCCTCCTTGGTAGATAAACATGAATATATTTCTATGGCTTTTTTATTAAGTTCGTTTTTAATATCTCTCAGAATCAGCATTAATGCCTTTACCATCTTATCCCGAACGTCGTAAGAATGCGCGTATAATAGGCCCTCTGCTATAATTTTCTGCATTATTGGTAAATCAGGAGTGGTGGTAAGTATTTGATTGAGATGATCAAACGTTGCAAGCCGATTTCGGCTAAGGAAAGCTACATTCTTCCTCAGCCTCTCTGTGGTACTAAATGGATTGAACATTATAAATCCACATTCAACAGCGCAATCGTATCTCCTGAATAATTCGATTGTTTTTTCTGCATCGAAAACCGTTGTACCCTTGTTGTATAGCTGTAGGTCTTCTTCGTTTCCTGTTTCTGCCCCAACAAATGCGGATATAAGCCCCGATTCGTATAACAGCGTCATCAATTCTACATCGGCTATTGTATGGAAGTCAGGTCTGAAATTTGCTCCATAGGTGTGTCCCGGAAGCTCCTTTATAATTGCCCTTGCGATTTCTTTCATACGTTTCGGTGAATTACTATCAAAAGAGGGATCGGCAAATCTGAAATGATTATTGAACCCTTCGATAGCCGTGAAACTTTTTATTTCTTCTATCACTTCCGAAATCTCTCTAACCCTTAATGAACCTTGTGTGAGTTTTATATTGCAAAACGAACAGTTACCCTTACACCCTCGAGTTGAGTAAGTAAGGAAAGAAGTATTTTTATCAGTAGGTTTAGATTTGGAGATATCCCATCTTTCCGCTTTTTCTGTTTTGTGCCTATATGTAATCCCTTTTACGGCTGAAAGGTCTTGGCCGCTTTCTATGGCTTTTACCAGCAGAGGGAATACTTGTTCCGGCTCGTCATTAATATAAATCCCGCAATCTTCATGAGAATCAGAAACCGTCATTACATTTTTTCCCCTGAATATTTCAAGTATCTCCCGATGCTCACGGTCTTCGCCGATCATATATAGAATATTCGGTTTCATTTCTTGCAGTTTCTGGTAGAGGTTTTTCTCAGGGCTTATTTCCTCAACCTCATGTTGGTCCCCAATTAAGGAGCATATATTTAACATCATTCTTCGACGGTAGATACTGCAGCATTTTCCCAAGACAAATACTATTTTCATTCTTCTCCTCCTGTTTCTTCAAGTCTGATAAATATTACCTTGCCACTTCTTATCGCCGCTTCGTCAGGCTTATAATCATCGTCAACAATTTCGACGGTGATCTTTATCGGAGAGGCAAGCTTTTGTTCCAGCTTTTCGAGCCGTTTGATTATATCTTTCATAGTGCACATTCTTTCTCCTGTTCATAGATTTAAGGCTTTTTTCTTCTCTTCAAGCCAAGGTTTCATAACCTCTGACACCTCGTCAATATATTTCGATTGCTCACTGCTTGTCATGCTGTCGTATTCTTCAAGAGACTTAAATGCGTATCCGTTATATGAACCGTCTTTATATACAATCTCAGCAATTCTACGGTGTCGCTCATCATTGGATAAAAGCGAGAGGTCTTCCTCTTCTTCCTTAACGTTAAAGCGTGATTCAAGCCTTTTAAGCCTGGTTTCAATACCTCTCATGGTTTTCTCCCCTCACTGTGCAACTACTCATAATCAAACCCTATGGCAGCCGCAAATTCCCTCCTGTGCTTTTCAATTAGCTCTGGCGTTCGGGGATGGCGTTGAAAATAATCTGGATCAAGTAGCAGATCTTCAAGCTTTGGTTCTTCTGGGATGCTCCTTTTTTCTAGCTTTTTAAGCCGTGACTTCACACTATCATTCATTGCCATAGTTATCTTCCTGCCCTTTCTGCTGCTTCTTCAAGCTGCTCTAATCGTTTAAGGATTTCCTCGCGGTCAGCGTTATCCAGCCCGGTGAACTTCGCCAGAAGCTCCAAAGCCTTTACTGAATCCATACGCTTGAACCGAAAGCCGTCTCTCGTTTCCTGAACCTCCGTAATGAGGGCGGTATCCACCTCATGGGAGTCCTTCAGATCAATGATTGTCTTATATCCGAAAATTGGCTCTCCTGTGTCTTTATCATTACCTACTACGGTTTTCACCGTACTGTATTCCAGATAATCCCCGATATCAGAAAAAGCGATGCGCTGAAGCTTTTCAACTATCTGCTTTCTCAACAATGGAAACCCGGCAGTTACTTCCTCACAGCGTTTATTGATTTCTGCCTGGATTTCAACATTCTTCAACAACCGTTGTCCCTGACTGTATGCTGTCGCCTCGGAGTATCCGGCTGCTTTCGCCGCTCTCGTAGCATTAAAGTCTGTCATGTATTCATCAACAAACAACTGCTGTTTTGTCAATTTTGCCATATATAGACCCTTCCTTTCATATTGATTTTAAAAGTTTATCCTTAACATTATTGAGTTTCTGAAATAGATCAGTGGCATTTTGGAGATCAGGATTTACATCAGGATGATATTTTTTGGCCGCTGCCTTAAAGCCCAGTGATAGAATCTCTTCCGCTAATCCCTTTTCCTCATTGGTGTAGGTACTGGAAGCTGTTTCAAAGTAACCACTGTATTTGCCCCAATCGTAGTTACTCTGATTATTATTCCGGTAACTACTTTTATACTGCTGCTGTTCTTTGTGATTCTTTTACAGCTCTTCAAAATAGGCCTTGTTTCTCAGTTCCCCAAACACATCATAGCAATGGTCATATGTATCGCTGCCGTATTTATCTTCGAATTCTTTTTTGTACTTCTGGTACCTTTCAAGGATCTTCTTTCGCTCCTGTTGAGCTTTATATTCATCTGTTTTATGAAACTCAGCCGTTATCTTCTCAAGAATCGGATTGAGTTTGAGATAAACCATGTCCCAAAGTTGAACCTCAGTCACCCCTAATTCAGCAAGCTTTTCATTCAGCCGCTCTCGGTTCAGATAATCCCCCGGCCATGATTCAAGCAGATCATAATACCCCATCGTACAAATTGGGGTTTGTTTCTTTTTGA
>JAQSXG010000097.1 GCA_029256785.1 Neobacillus sp. | reverse complement strand
TAATCGAGGAAATAACAGGGGATCGTGCAATTCTACTGATAGATGGGAGCCCATCACCTTACAACCTCCCAGGATCTTGGTCTGTTAATACCAACCGTGCTCGTTCGTTGGGGTACGCGTTTATAAAATTAGAAGATCTGTTAAAACAATTAATCGTTCACTATTCCTAAACGAATGAGGACTAAAAAGGTGATGTTATGTGGAATATATCGAAAGAAGCGAAAGAAAAATTTTTAAAATGTAATCTTTTGCCTATCCATGAATCAGATCATGATTGGGAAATTGTGCAAAGAGAAGCAATAGAAGAAGGGGAAGACCTTCATGCACGTTTAAAAGAAGAGCTTGAAGAAGTGAAAATGGAGTTGTTGAACGTCCTTCCGGATCGATTTATTCCGTACGTGGAAAATGGTTCATTAAATCAACCAACATTACCAAGAACCGTGCGTGAAGAGTACTTACAATGGATTCGAAAAGCAGACAAGGAATTTGAACAAATTTTGGATGCTGCATATGAACATACAAAGCATGCGGTTACCTATTTACCAACGGCGGTTCAAGATGTTTTTGCTGAAAGTCTGCATGATTCAACCATTGAGCGAATCGTAAGAGAGAGGGACACTCTCCATCTTTACGTTAATACAGATGGTGGGTTTTCCTCGAAAGCACTAATCCATTTCACTTTTCAAAATGTAATGGCTGAAGAAACGGATGAACCCATTCAAGTTGGTCAATGGTTCATTTATAATGAGCTACAGGAAACAGAGGATGGATTTGCGTTCCGTGTGTTGTTTGAATATCCTGATGCGGAGTGGACGATTGCAATGAAGAGCCTGGATGCCGAGTATTATTATCGGCCGATTGCCTATACACTATTGAGAGATGAAGGAAAGATCGAAGAGACATCACTATCAGATTATATTGAGCAGTTAAATTTAGATCATCGCTATTGGTTGATAACACCGGATGTGAAGTGCGCCATTAAAGCATTCTCGGAAACGATCCTAGTAGAAAATGGAAAGATAGAATGTAGACAAGATGAAATGGTTGTTACTTTAGGGGATGAATGCTTTACGTATAATTTAGAGGAGATTAATCCGATCTCGTTCATTTACACCGACGTTTATGAAGATCCCTATGCACAATTTAGCGAACCTGTCCCACCAGAAGAACTCGAAAATGCTGCATTGAGTGATGAGTTAGAATTACAAGTTCGGGCCTGGAATACATTGTATGCTTATCCTGAAGAACTAGCAGATATCATCAATCGTGTATTAATGAAAGTGGATAGAACAGAGGAAAATGAAATGATGCTAAGTATTTACGTGAGTCATTTTTATAAAAAGGGGATTTTATCAGAAGCGGTCATTGAAAAGTATCGAATGCTAATTGAGTAGAATAAACGTAAATCAGATGAAAAAATGATCCAAAGAATTGGCCCTAGGATCATTTTTTCACTTAAACTTACACTAAACTAATTATTAATTTTTTCCCATTCAGACCTAAGTATTCCCATATTCATTCGATCAGAATATTCTCCATCACGGTAGACAGCTGAACGAACGCGGCCTTCTACTACAAACCCCGCCTTCTCGTAGGCTCGGATTGCCCGCTCATTATAACCGATGACATCCAGGCCAACTCGGTTTAGATTCAGTTCATTAAAGGCATAACGGAGGATAAGTTGCAATGCCTCGCTTCCATAGCCTTTATTCTGATTGTTTTGCTCGCCAATCCCAATAGCCAATAATCCAGATCGATTATTCCACTCGATTGAATGAATAACGACAAAGCCGATTAATGAATCATCCTCAATCGTTCGCAAGCGAAAATATTTTGAACCTGAACTGGGCTTATTTTCTTCCTCAAGTTGTGCAACAGACCGCGGGTACGCAATGTCTGTATCGAGATTTCTCAAGTAAACAGAATCCTCTTCCCATGCAGCCATGATAGCTGCATCCTCGTTCCGTGGAGCAGTAAGTTTAATAAGTTTTCCTGTGAATAGATTGATAGTGTTTGTCATTTTGTTCTCCTATTTTCCATAAAAGTATTAGCCGATATTTCTATCTTAATAAGGATAGGAGAGAAAGGAAAGGATGAAGTTATTGAATTGAGAAAATAATTAGATAGTAGCATAAAACGAAGTTCTTTAGATAATGGATATATAGAAAATGAGGTGTTTTGTTTGTTGGATAAAATTAAGGGCGCGTTAGTTGGATTTGCGATTGGGGATGCTTTAGGTGGCACTACTGAATTTTTAACTAAAAAGGAAATAAGTGAAAGATATGGTGTAGTCAAGAAAATCGTAGGTGGGGGTGTCTGGAACCTTGAAAAAGGAGAGACAACAGACGACACAGCGATGACACTGGCCGTGGGCTGGGGAATTCTAAAGGATCCGGATAACCCTATCAGTCCCATTGGTGATGGATTTTTAAAGTGGTATGCTTCTGGACCAAAGGACATTGGAATTATCATCCAGACAGTCTTAAGTCATTACAAGGGGGATTGGTTTGAAGATGCCAAAAAGGCACATTTTGACTATCTAAATGAACTTTCAGCCGGAAACGGTTCGCTCATGAGATGCTTGCCCGTCGCCCTTGCTTACAATGATTTGGCTGTGATTGAATCCATTACAAGACAACAATCGAAAATGACTCACTATGATTCGCTAGCAGATGAAGCCTGTATTATCTACAACCGAATTGCTTATCAAGTCTTGCGTGGAAAAGAACTAAAGAAAGCAATTAAGGATGAAATTAAAGGAACCACCTATGAATCAGTTTTAACAGGTAGAAAACCTACGTGTCGACCGGATGGATTTGTTGTTAATACCATGAAGTGGGTATTATATTGGCTGTTAACCTGTGAATCCTACTTGGATGTAGTGATTGGTGCTACCAACGAGGGACATGATACGGATACAGTAGCAGCGATAGCTGGAGGCTTAGCCGGCTTGGCCAGTGGGTTTGAAGCGATACCAAGGGAGTATAGTGATCTCATATTAGTAAAAGATGAATTATTGGCATTGTCTTTAGAATTGGCTGAGTTAAATAAGTCTGTTGATTTGCGTTAAGTAATTAGCGAAGTAATATAAGCGGAGATTTTCCGGTTATTTAGAAAATGGAGCTCGTTTCGTGGAGAATAAGCGGAGATTTTCCGTCTATGCGATGCAAAATCCCTCATTTTTATGTTTTTTAGGGGAATAGGCGGAACCTCTCCGTCTATATAGGTTGTTTTTAATGCTTTTTACCAAATAAGCGGAATTACTCCGTCTATTTGATTCTTAAAATTAATAAAATCAACAAAAAATTTTAACATAGCTTTAAAATTAGATAATCTGAGAATGAGTTCGGACAGAAATGGGGTAATTAACCAATTCCGTCCGTTAAGCTCAGTATTCAATCATCTAAAAAATTACAAAAGTTCCCGCGCCAATAATCGATACACATTCAACCGTTTTTCTTGAGTATGTAGGATGCTACAAATCATGGCTTCATCAAAACCATAGTGTTGCTGTTCTTCCTGTAACCTTGTGGCGATTTCTTTGACAGGTCCGACTAGATGCAATTTACGATTGGCTTGTATCGTCATTCGATCCATTTCGGTTAACGGATAATCCTTGGCTTCTTCGGGCGAAAGCATTTGTCCGATTCGACCCTTCATCAACCATAACCTCGAAATATCCTGCGGGAGTGCTTCGTACTCAGCTTCTTCCATTGTCTCAGCTGTCGTTACCAGGTAAGTTACACTGATTTCTGGCTTTTCCATAAAAGCCGAAGGTTGGAAGCTCATTTTGTAGGCTTCTAATGTTTCCTTCGTCATTTCACCATTGAAAAACTGGGCAAACGAATAGCCCACACCCATCCGTCCGGCTTGCAAGGCGCTGTTTCCGCTGGAGCCTAATAACCAAGCCTCTGGTAGAACAATATGGGAAGGTGTAGCAATATTTTTATTATACAAGTCTTCCTTGGGGACCTCATCGTTAATCAGTTGCAAGGCAGTCCTTAATTTTTCATACATATTGTGAACCATCGGTTGGCGTCCTTCTGACATTGCATAGATAGAGTAGTTATCACCGCCTGGGGCACGACCGACACCAAAATCAATCCGTCCAGGTGAGAAGGCACTGAGAGTTTTAAACACCTCAGCTAGTTTTAGTGGGGAGTAATGCATCATCATCACACCGCCAGTTCCGATCCGAATCTTATTCGTTTTCGCTGCTAGATGTGCAGCCGTTACTTCTGGAGCGGAGCTTGCAAAAGCATCGGTTCCATGATGTTCGGCCATCCACATCCGATAGTAGCCCAATTGATCAGCCAAAATAGCTAGTTCTTCTGCATTTTTCAAAGCTTTCGTTGCTGTATTTCCTTTTGTAATGGGAGCTTGATCCAGTACACTTAGTCTCATCTTGTAACTTCCTTTCCATATCCGCAGTAGACATTTGTCTTATCCTTCATTTTACTAAAGTGAGCGTAAGTTGCAAAAATTGAATACTTTCCAATGAATTGTATCATCATGGAAAGGAGGGATGAATTTACTTAGTCCCATCATTTAATGTAAACTGAGTGCATATAAGTTTTAATAGAAAAATACATACTTATCTCAAACCAAAATTAGTAAAACAATAAGGGGGAAGCAAGCATGACAAAGGTTGATAATACCAACAATAATAAGGAACTGTCACTAGACCAACCTGAAGAATTACTCAACATATTAAAAGCACGTTTTGAGAAAAACATACATCGCCATGAAGGTCTTGAATGGGCTAGGGTCCAAGCGAGGCTGGAGGCTCATACTGAAAAACTGTGGTCGCTCATTGAAATGGAAAGAACGGGCGGCGAACCCGATGTGGTTGGTTATGATGAAGCGAAGGACGAATACATTTTTTATGATTGTTCAGCAGAAAGCCCTAAAGGTCGGAGAAGTATTTGTTACGACCATCAAGCACTAGAGGCAAGGAAAAAACATAAACCAGAAAATAGCGCAATCAATATGGCAATGGAAATGGGAATAGAGATGCTAACAGAAGAACAGTATCGAGAGTTGCAAAAACTTGAAAGCTTCGATTTGAAAACGTCGAGTTGGGTGCAAACACCCGAAGATGTTAGAAAACTTGGCGGTGCCCTTTTTTGTGATTGTCGTTACGGACAAGTCTTCTTGTATCACAACGGTGCGGACTCATACTATGGTGCTAGAGGGTTCCGTGGCACACTTAGGGTCTAAATCAAAACATCCATTAGATAATAGACCTAATAGAATAATTACCAATTATATAGAAATAAGCCCAATTCCTAAAGAATTGGGCTTATTTCCAATTACTTTAACCCACCATGTATATTTGTTAGACATACGTACTTTTACATACTCTGTTAGGTAAAACCTGTTAATATCCCTGTTACTATTTATATGGTATAATTTTTTCTTTCAGGGGAGTTAGAAAGCTTGCATAAACTCCTTATTTAGAGAATGAATGGTTCTAAACAGAATATTGTTGATTATGGATAATTTATAGGAGGTATCTCCGGTGGAAACTTTAATTATGCAACTATTGGATGCATTAAAGGGACTTTCGTATTTTGGGATAATGCTTGCCTTAACATTTGAATTTGTTCCAGCTGAGCTTGTATTGCCATTGGCTGGTTATTGGGTGTATGAGGGTAAGATGAATTTATTAGGAGCGATTTTTGCAGGATCAATTGGCGGTGTTCTTGGTCCACTAACCTTATACGCGTTAGGTCGGTATGGTGGCAGGGTTGCAATAGTGAAATTTGGAAAGTATTTTTTGGTAAAAGAAGAGCATATTGATAAAGCTGATCGTTTTTTTGAAAAGTATGGTGGTGCCGTTGCCTTCTTAGGTCGATTTATCCCGGGAGTACGGACTGCTATTTCGATTCCGTGTGGTATGGCCAAGATGAATGTTTGGAAGTTTATCATATATACTTATTTAGCGATGCTCCCAGTTACCTCGGTTTATGTTTATTTAGGCTACAGTCTTGGACCCCAATGGGAAAATGCAGGCGAATTATTTGGAAAATATGCAAACTACCTGTTAATTCCCATTATGTTGCTTATTATGTGGATAATAGTAAAAAGAAGAAAACTAAAGTACGGTAGTTAAAAAACAGGGCACGCTGAATTATCAGCGTACCCTGTTTTTTAATAGTCCGTTTCAATAAAGTCTCTTTCTAAAAATGCCTCGATGACTTCACTAACTTTAAAGGCAATTTGTGGTGAGTCATAATTTTCAAATACATGCTCACAGTTGTTTTTATAGCTCATAATTTCATCGTAATGGGACATATGTTGTTGAATAACTTCCTCATCAACGGCAAGTTCCTTTTGTCTTTGGATGACTGTATCACGGTCAGCATGGAGGAAAATTCGCATGACGCGATCCCCAAACGTCTCTTTCAATTTTTCGGTACCTTCCGGATTCAATGTTAAATAAACGAGGTTGTGGTTTTTAAATGCCTCAACAATGTCTTGTTCACGGATTCCGTAAAGCGTTCCATCAATTTCGACTGTTTCAATAAACTCTTGTTGTTCTTGCATCTTTTTGAAGGTTTCTACATTAACAAAGTGGTAGTCTTCACCATCTTTTTCATAATGTCGGGGAGAGCGTGTGGTGTAAGAGAGAACAGTTTCCATGTCAAATGCAGTAGCTACCATTTTTGCTACGGTTTTTCTGCCAGAGCCATCTGGTCCAGTGTAAATGAATATTTTTTCTTTACCTTTGATTTGATACATAGGTGGATCCTCCTTTTATGAAGATAGTACAAAAAATTATGAGGGCTCTTGTTGTGGATTAAATGGGTTAATACTAATTATACCATTTTTACTAAGAAATGCATGAATCAGAGGGGGATTCGTAAAAAAGAGTAGATTTGGGGTAGTTTTAACCAATAGAACATATTAAACTTTCATGAATTTAAAGGTATTAGTTAAGAAGAATCGTTCTTCTTGAGTTATTATTAAAGATATTATCAAACCAGCAAAAAAATGCCTGTTAGAAATTCAAACATGAGGTTGGAGGATTAATGTGAATAATAATAAATCCATTATTGAAACCATGAGAAAGCGTCAGTCGGTAAGGACGTTTGATACTAAAAACATCGATGATTCTCATTTCCAATTTATAAATGAATACCTTTTCAATCAAAGTAACTTAATTGGACCGTTTGGGGGAAAAAGCAAAATAGAGTTGGTTCAAGTTTCCGGCAATGTAACAGATAAAGGGATTAAGTTAGGGACTTATGGATTAATTAAAAATCCAAGAGGCTACCTTGTTGGGCTTGCGGAAAATAGTAAGTACTCGCTTTTAGACTTTGCCTACTGCTTTCATAATCTTCTCTTACACTTAACCGAGTTAGGAATGGGTACTTGCTGGATGGGAGGGACATTTAGCCGAAATTCGTTTGAGAAGGAAATTGAGATCGGTGAAGGAGAGTTTATTCCAGGAATCTCACCTATCGGATATCCGAGTCAAAAACAACGTGTGATGGATAAAGCACTTCGTTATGCTGTCAAAGCAGACAATAAAAAGTCTTGGGAAAAACTGTTTTACGATGCGAGTTTCGAAGTCTCCTTGGCAAAGGAAAATGCAGGTGAATGGGAAATCCCGATTGAAATGGTTAGGCTAGGACCTTCCGCTTCCAATAAACAACCGTGGAGGTTAGTGTTATCGGCAGACCGAACCGTTTGTCATTTTTATATCGAACATACGCCTAATTACAGCAGTAAGTTAGGTTATGACATGCAGCTATTGGACATGGGAATTGCCATGTGTCAGTTTGATTTGGCGTGTAGGGAATTAAAGATGGAGGGTCAATGGCTAGCCGATGACCCGAAAATTGGGCAAACGAATGAACAGATTGAATATATCGTGAGTTGGAAAAAATTTTCACACTAAATCGGGAGAGCTCCGAAGGACAAAACCTGTTCGGGAATAAAGGAAACTACCTAATAGAGTGGCCAACTATGAACAAATTCCAGCAATTAGTGCATAAATAGTTAGAAAAAAACTCATTTGCAATCACAAAAATTGCAAATGAGTTTATAAAAATTTTCTAATTGTTCTCCACCAAACAGTGATATACCGCCATCATATCACGTTTATTTAACTCGCGTATCCGATTAAAAATCGGAATATCGGCAACCGCGCCGGTTATAAGGTTATCTGCAACAACATCCTTCACAGTACCAGTTAGCCAAGTTTGTACGTCAATACCCTCGACAACTTCCTTACGGCCTTCTTCATTAATACCACTTGCATAGCAACTTACACAAGGTACCGATAATTTATGCACGCCCTCATGGACCCCATCTTCGGAAATGACTTTTTTTCCATTGCAAAATGGACATTTATGACTCGCCTTAATTTTATTTATTAGAGTAACAATTTTCTTGTAACCAAACGCTTCATAGACATACGTTAGTTTTTTGTACTTTCCATTGGTGAAATACTTATCAATAATGTTTTCACGTGTTTCGGTAATATTGGCAAAATCACAGATGGTAACATGATTTTTGTTGCTGATTGCTTCGATATTGCCTTTAATGTTGTCCCAAAATGGTAAGACATTTTGTAATACGATTTCATAGTCAACAAAGCTGGCTAATTCCAATTCAAACATTTTCAACCTAACCTGTGTTTCCCTAGGAAGTAAGCTGACTTCTTCGGTAAGTACCATATTGCCGCCAACAATCGCTTTAAGTTTTTCCAGCTCAGGTAAATTCCCAACAGTTGCAATGACCTGATCAATCGGTAACTGAATTATCTCGCGAATATCGGTGTCACCATAGTTAAGTTTCTTATGGTGGTTTAGTACCGTTCCTTCGCAAACAGGACAAGTCATCATTTCTTTTGATTCTTTCATTTGCTCTTTAATAATGGATTTCGATATAAACATGTAACGACCAAGGATTAAATTAAAACCTTCCCATGTTCTTTGTGACTTGCCTGCTTTATCATAAAAGGATTTCTCCCAATAGCCATATAAAAAGGTATGCATTTCATCCTCGTTCATTTCATTAAAGCTTTTACTAATATCTTGACCAAGTTCATTCTTAATCTCATCAAAAAGGAACTGCAATTTAGGATATTGATACCATTTTAAAACCTCCATTACATCTGGATGTAAAAGGCCATCCCAGAATGGTACGTTTTTATCTTGTACAACCACATCAAAATCAAATTTCTCAATCACCCGACGACCGGAACAACATGGGCAATGATTGTCCTGATTATAGAAATCGAAGCTTCTTGTATCTTTATTGGTTGGATGTGCTGCAACAATATGATTGATCAGTCCGCCCATTTCATAGAGAAAACTATATTGACTATACAAATGACGTTCAAGGTCAATCGCAATAACAGGGGCGATGGTATCCGATTCATATTCACCATAAATCAGGCGAGCCATGGACGATAAGCTTTTTAAAATACCACCTTTGTAGATGTTTTCGGCCTTTTTGAAATAGGCAATATGATCATCTTTTAAATAGTGAATACCACTCTTTGGTGTTAATTTCGATGGAATCTGTAAGGTAAAATTCTCATCCTCACTAGATCTATGGCGATAATAGTCCTCATGACTGACAACTGAAAGCTGCCTAACCGGTTCAATCTGTCTCTTACCAAAATCTACGATAAAATCTGAGCTATCAAGCATATAGGCATTATGTTCAATCATTAAGATGCTGACAGATTCATCCTCTAGAATCACCCGAACGCTATCAATGAACTGGTTTAATATATTTTGCGATAAACCCTTTGATGGTTCGTCGAAAATAAACAAGGTGTGCGGGTTCCTAGTATTAGCAAATAGCTCAGACACTAAATGAACACACTGAAATTCACCTGTTGATAAGGTTTGTGTCTTTCTTTCAAGTGTCAAATAACCAAGTCCCAGCTTGACCAATAAGCTCAAGCGTTTATGTGCGATATCTTCCTTCGGTAGTTCTTCAATAATATCTTCAATAGAGCGTTGAAAAATATCATCAATATCTTCACTATATTTAGTGAGCTTCCTTTTGATATCAAGAAAAGTAGCAACAGTTGACCGACTGGTAATTGACTGGTTTCGGTCCTGTCCAACGACAACCAATTTGTCTTTTGGATATCGATTCAGAAAATCCTTAGCAATACACTCATTGACTAAAGTAGATTTCCCGCAACCTGACTCACCGGTAAAGGTGACAAGTCTATTTTGGGGAATCTGAATTTCTTCCATTTGAATATTACGGCAGTAAAGATCGTGAAAATGATAGTACTCAGTTGGCGTAGCCGGATTCCGTTTCCAGGTGATGGGTTGTGGACGTGGTGAATCTTCCACAATCTTCCCACCATACTTCCCGCTGCCTGGCCCAAAGAATAATTGCTCATCCGTGGAATCAAGTACAGTGTCAGAATGATCAATCAGCCATATTTGATTCTTATAGCCTAATAGCTTAATCTGTTCTAGGATTTTCAATAGGGTATCGTGGTCAAGTCCAACAGAGATTTCATCAATAATAATCACAGTGTTTTCACTTGTAGCCATGAATTCTGCCAAAAATAGACGGGTAATTTCTCCGCCTGATAAAGTACCCATTATCCGATTTAAGGTTAAGTATCCGATATTCATATGGATGATATTTTTGAGAATATGTAGTTTCGCCTCACTAATGTGCAATACGTCGGCTAATGAAAAGATAGATTCAATGCTTAAGTTGTTAATGTCAGATATCGTATGTGGTTGGTCAAAGATTTCAATGGTATACTGCTCAATTTCTTGATTAAAACGCCTACCATGACACTTTTTACATTCGACGTTCTTGGTGGTGCCACGTCCTTTGCAATCCGGACACCAGCCTAATGGATTATTAAAAGAAAAAACTTCTGGAGATAGATTGAACTTTTTAGCAACACACTCGCGAATCTCTTTGAAAACGCCAGTGTGTGTTCCAATCGTTGACCGTGGATTAGAAGAAATCGATGATTTTCCGAGAAAAAGGACTAAAGGCATTTCCTCCATTTTAATCGCACTGAAATTGGTTTCCATAATGTTGGAGAATAAGTATTGATATTCAGCCTTAGGCAATAAGGATACGAGGCGCTTCTTGGATTCTTCCCCAACCGTTTGGCAAAAGGTAGTTTTACCAGAACCCGACAATCCGGCAATTCCTAGCGATTGATCGCTGGGCAGTGCGGCATCTAATTTGTTAATATTATTCGCTATTAATTGATTTACTTTCAAATGGATCTCCTCTCAATACTCTACTTTGTTCTCTTTTTAATTTAATAGTATCATTCTTTCCAACTTTTCAGAGTATTAATATCTAGAATCAATAGATATAATAAAATTATTTAAAAGTATTATATATTCGGAGGGATTATGGAGTCTGGAATGGGAAGTAATATTGGAAGAAAATTGATGACAACTTTTGTTTCTACTTTTGTTTTTTCGATACTGTTAGCGTTTCTTAGTTTTCATGATTCTTCTGGAGCGGCATATAATCAAGGACATGCA
>JAQSXG010000096.1 GCA_029256785.1 Neobacillus sp. | reverse complement strand
AGGTGTTCTCCCTATCGACAATCCTGAAGTCCTCGCTTTCATGCAATCCGTTACAAGTCAGTTCCGGTTAGCGCCTAACTTAACTGATAAAGAACGCCAAGAAATCCTTGAGGATTTGGCTGAGTATTTTAAGTTTCAATTACAAAAGCGGAAGAAATAGAAAAAGCCCCTCTTTTCAGAGGGGCCACATTTAACGCTCATTATCGAACATACGTACGCACGGAGGATATGATCATGTCCCAACGCGCAATGAATGCAGCAAATAATCTCATCAAGCAATTTTCTCAGCACCTTGATTGTTGGCCGCTATTATTGGAAATCTGCAAATACTTCTCCATCAGAATCGACGAGCACCCATTCCGGCAAAAGAGCTTTGATGGCATGCTTTGGTATGATCGCTACGCTCAGCAATGGGTGATTCTCGTCAACGCCAAAGCTCACCGTTATCGAAGCCGTTTCACGATTGCTCATGAAGTCGGCCATTTTCTTTTGCACCGCGGGCTAATGGAGTCCTTTTGTTGCACTCCTGACACCGCGACATCAGATCCGCTCGAACGAGAAGCGAATGCGTTTGCATCCGAGCTTCTTATGCCGCTGGAGAAACTACTGCCATACATAACGGAATATCCAATGCCGGATACGCGGACGGCTTCACGTCATCTTGGTGTATCTCAGGCCGCCATTAGGCTTCGTATAGAGATGTGGCAGCGGACAAAGCAACTGCCTGCTTCCCCTCTCTGGCGCCTTAACCCAAAGTATCAGGAGGATGAATTTTATTGGCCGTATTCAAAGGTACTGCGGCTTAAGACTGGGGATGGTAACTATATGGGAGGCTGCTGAGTATTTCACTGTAACGCAAGATATGGTGAGGTTTAGGCTCAGATTGCCTGATCTTGTAGTACGACATGGTGAATAATGAAAAGGACGAGTACTTTTGCTCGTCCTTTTCATTATTCTGGTTACTTATTTGGGGACTTCTAATTATATTATCGAAGTGATGCATCCATAACAATCGCTTTAACTGAAATACCATTAATAGAAAGCCCTTTAGCCTGATCCTCCATTTTTTTTACAAGGCTTGCAAAATCATGTTTATATGCTTGCCTTCTCCTACTTTTATCGTTCGCATCCCATTGTTCGCAATTAAACCAACCGACAAGATATAGCCCATGTCTACATTCGTTTTTTTGCAAATAGCACCCGACTAACTGATTAGACATTGCAGTGTCAAGTTCTTCATGCCAACAGCCTTTAGCCTCAATGATTACCCTAACAATATCATGTGTATCAACAGTCGATACCGCTTCAACATGAATATCTGTTCGCTGGCCTGGCTCCCCACCTCGATTTCGACGGATTTCAACTTCTCGATTGAGAATAATTCCCCTATTTGCTAACTCATACTCTAATAGGACTTTTATAAAATCGGAAAAATCATTTTCAGACTTTGGTCTGTATTTGTGAGCATTTACCCTATCCCACAAGACAAATTCCAGTGGAGTTTCGCCCTTCAATTTGTCTTGTATATTATTTAACGCATCTATCAGAGCTTCCAAAAGATGATCGCCATTTTTTACAAGTCGAGACTTGCTATCTTTTATGAGGAATAAAACTTCTTCCGGTGTAGGAGGCACCCATGTTTTCTCACGTCGTACTTTTTTTGCTCTTTTTAATGTAATAATAAGCCCATCCTGCTCTGGTAAAGTTCTCAAAATTCTTGATATAGCAAGAATTGATCTGACACTACCTCGCATTTTTAGATGTTCTAACACTCCCGATCTTACATGAATTATGTCGTCACGTGCGGTCGGAGAAAATACGCCCTCATGTTTAGGGTCTTCTTCAAAGGGAAAGTGTTTTACTATCCAAAGGTATAAATCCGCAAGTTCTTCTTCATCCATCTTAGGTAATAGATTCGAAATAGTATTCTCCCAATGAGACCCTATCCTTAACAAAAGAGATTTCCCAAAATTTTCATCCCGGCTTATAATATTCCAAATTAAATCCCAAGCTGATTCATAATTAGAGTTAAGGATGAACTTTGCTAAAACAATTGCTTTTTCCTTGTCCCGTCTATATTTCAAAATATTTCTTGCGTATGTGAAAGCCGGCTCATAATTTATAACTATTAATTTCTGCATCAAACACCACAGAGCTTCAGGTTTTAACTTTATACTCCTCGCTTTTGTGAGAAGCATAGCCGCTAGAGCATCGTCCCATATACAATCAAACTTATCAAGTCTGTTTAAACATCCTGATTGTCTATTTTCCTTATCAATTAGAATTGACATGTATTTGATTACTTCAGCTGGGGCGTTCATATATGCCAATTTTACAAGTTCTTGGTGATTTTTTTCATTTTCACCATCAGCCCACTCTGGATAGCAAACAATAACCGAAGCCCATTTTCCCCAAACCCCAATGGGTACTGATTGTAACCTCTCTGGTGCTAACAAATATAATAGCTGGATGGCCTTAAATCCAGCGATATCTGGCGCATAGAACCTGGCCGATCTTACCCATTTCTCCGGCTCAGGTCTTTGTTCAAGCAAATACCGTTCAGCGATCTCAATGACTTTCGTTTGAACAGCTGAGTCAAGAATCATCCACCCGGGTAAAACCATAATATCCGATGTATATTCATCTTTCTTTTGAGTTCCAGACTCATCAAATGTTAACGCATAGGTCAATCTCCACCACGCATCGGCATGACCGTTCTCGAATTGCTCGACAAGCAAATTCACATCCGCTACTATATCAACCTTAGTATCTTCTTTTGTTTTTGACTCTCGTTCTTCCCATTTCTTCCTCTGATAGTAATACTCTTTACTTTGCTGCGCACTAATAGAAGATAGTTCAACAGCAGAGAAGGCACTCTCAAAAATGGCGGCCAACTCAGGAGTGCTCTGATATATAAGGTAAATTTGTTTAGTTATCTCTAGTGGGTTACCAGCCCAATACCAAAGAGTGTCTAATATATAGGCCCAGACTTGGGCTACATTACCAGGCAACATATCAAGCGTTAACTTTCCTAATATCCAGTCAATATCCTCAACGCATACAAGAGCTGTTCCGCAAACTTCCTGTGCTAATTTTTGAGATGGTTCAAAATTATCTATCAGGTATTCCAGCAGCCTCCTCCGTTTACCGGTATCTTCTTCCGAAAATCTATAGCTCTCTCCATCAACTTCACCCAATATTTCTTTATAGGACCGAATCTTACGTAGAATAATGAGGGCTAGTTTTTCAATTACTCCTGAAAGATATAAGTTTTCCCATCCAAGACGTAATATTTTGTCCGGTAGTTCCTCAAATCGACCATGAGAACGTGATCTTCCATCTTCATCAGCTTGAGACAATACCCAATGCAAGGCAATAGGTATATCTAAGTTATTTAATCCTGGTAGG
This sequence comes from Neobacillus sp., assembly GCA_029256785.1. Lineage (GTDB taxonomy): Bacteria > Bacillota > Bacilli > Bacillales > Cytobacillaceae > Neobacillus. The sequence goes on along the minus strand of JAQSXG010000096.1, from coordinate 8,100 downwards.
AGGTGTTCTGATATGAAGTAACTATAGCTTCCAGAGAAGCTGCCTCGTTTTGGTGGAGTTAAACTACTAAAAAGCTCTTCTGCAGTAATATAATTAGGCCATACCGCCATCAAGCCATAACCTTTTAGTTGATCAAGCCCATCATCCTTATTTGCTTGAACTGCTAAAACTTTCAATCCTACTTTATCATCATTTTCGCCAATACGCGATACAGCGCGTGCTGCGTCAATCCTAACCACCAGCGACTCAGTTTCATCCAGCGCCAAGCCACAAAATATGTTACTAAGCTCTCTAAGTCTGCATTGTTCAGCAATATGTATAGCCTCGGATCTTACAGTATCGTTTTTTTCCCTGCTAGTAATATAGCCTCTAATTTGTTCCTCAATACCTGAATGTTTAATTCTATCGTATCTAAAATTCCGACGCAGTTCCCAGTCTATAACGCCCTCATTATCTAACTGTTTTAAATATATACCTACAAACTCTGCTTTTAGGCTATCGCTCATAGCGGTAATATCGCCAAAAAGTAATATTTCTGGTTCACACATCATTATCTGGCGAAATATCGTTGGAATCATACCCGCAATCCACGCAGTTACTGGAAAAAGTTGAGGAATTATTCCTTTCTCTTCTGCACGCCCTACTGAAATTAAAGACATGATTTTTTTCTCTTGGACAGAATGAATCCTCAAATAGTTGGCGGCAAGATATTCACCATATGTTTGATGAGCCCAACCTAAAAGATTCTGCCCGCGTGAGGAAAAAAGTCCGGTGGTTAATGTTTCTAATATTGCACGCTCATCAACTAATAAAGGCTGACCATCCATCTGATCAAATCCGATTAGCTTTCCAATAGGCATAGCTTCATTTGGAACATCACCACTATCAATAGTATTCCAAATTGTAGTTTTACCACTGAATATGAGAGAAGCAGCTATTCTTGAAGCGATTATGAGACGGGCTTTACTACACAGCGTTCCTGCAGCAGTAGTATTGATCCTAAGTGGGTTTCCCTCTTCGCATAACATCAGGCAACCTTCATTGTACATCTCAATTTGGTTTTCCGGTAACTCTCCTGTGGCTTTAAAACGTTTTAGCAAAAACCTTAAAGTTATGGGTCTCGCAGCGAATGAAGAGATGTCTCGACTAATAATATTAGTCATAAAAGCCTCAAAATCCACAGATTCCATTCGCGCTGCATTCTCTACATCTACTCGGCGTAAGGGCATAAGCTCAATAATTTTCACCGACTCCTGCCCCCACAATTCCTTTAGGCCCACTTCCAACGCAGCAGGCCAATAGCCTGTCCGACAAACAATACGTAAGTATAAGCGTTCAATTGGTGATCCTTTTAATATCTCCAGCAATATATTGATTAGAATTTCCACTCGGATCAAACACTCATCTAAGCTTTCAAGGGTAAGGTATAGAGTGTCCTGGTCACAGCTTCGCCAAGCTTCAAATTTGGGATTGTACAATATCTTTCTTTCAAGTTGAATATCAGTCATGCAAGTATTTAAATTTACAATCAGTGTTTTTTCATTAATGCTCCCTGCCCCACAAAAGAGCGGCTTATTAAGCTCAACTTCAAATGACTTACCAAGACCAGGCTCTCCTAGTAAAATTAGACAGGGATTGGATAGAAACTCCTCAATCGGTTTCGTATTAGGATTATAAATTTTCCCCCACTTCGACTCCGGGTTATGCAGGAACCCACCATCCAAATTTACCCCATCTTCACGGGAGCACCAAAAACGTCGCCAGTTATATATTGGGGGCATATTAAATCCTCCCTACGCTTTTAATATAGGCATTGGGACTTTCAAATTTTTCGTGGCTGAAAAGGATAACTCCAAGAAGTATGAAGACCGCCATTTCCTACATTCTACTAGCGAAATAGGATTGACCAAGCGGTACTCCGTCCAGCCAATCCTGAATATAAAAGATATTCCCTTCAATTAGAACCATGCTATGGTAGCGTTATGACCGGACTGACTCGTGATGGTACTCCATTTTGATTAACGAGAGAGGCTTCGGGAGTAATTACCATGAGTTATCCTTCACATATCCAATTAAAAATTATTTCCCGATTTGAAAATTTATTTCTAATATAATCATATTTTAATACTCCAATCGTCTTATCTTCACTAAAGTCCGGTAAAGCAGGATGATCAGGAACTATTAATAATCCTCTAACATTACGAGTATTGTTTGGCAAAGCTGACTTAAACATACTGTAAAATATCATATAATCAAGCACTTGCTTAGTATCAAACTTGTATATGTTCAAAGAATCCTTCACTTCAATAACGTAATCCCACTTTGAATTCTGAGCTATTCCGTCAAAAATTTTCTTAGTTCCATTAAAATCAACCCTTACTCCTGCGCGAACAGCCCACGGGGAAAAAACCCCCTTATCACGTTCAACTAGGAGATTTAGAATTTTTTGTTCAAATGCTAAAGCTTTGCTTATTTTTTTTGTATTAATATCTGGGTCTTTATCATTACCGTCTTTAGTCTCAGTGCTAGGAATCTCTTCGGTTTCGATATCGCTATCAGATATTTCGTGATTTTCAATGTAAGCTTCTCCCAAATCTTCGCCTTCTATTTTATCAATACGGTCTTGATATGTAGCAGACCGTTCCCTATATTGCCAATAACGGTCGTTCTTAAAAAAAATTGCAGCTAACTTTTCTAAAAAATCTAAAGAAGTAATGCTCGTCGCGACAATGAATACTGCTAAAGCATATACGCCTGCGTTATTTGCCATAAAGCACATACTAACTGTAATTAGAATAGCAGTGACCTTTAGCGTAAAATCCCGTCTTTCCGTGCCTTTGGTAAATAAGCTAACTGGAATTAGAATAACAGTTACCAATACTAGTAACGTGCTTAGAGTATTCAATATCAATGTCTGATTTTGAAATAAATTTATGAAATCCAAATATAGCCACCTCTTATCAAGCTCTATTTAAGGAGGTCTACAACTCCTAGTTTTCCTTTCGCCATCATATTCCAATGTCCTTCACGTTCTCCCATATTGCAATAATATTTCAACAATTAAGTACAAGGATTGTGTGATGTTGACGCCGGAATAAAATTGGGTAGACAAAAAGAGCTATCTGCCGTGATTGACGATACTCTGGTTAACTTTCTATTTAGTTATTTTTTAGTATTTATAAACAAACATCCATTTTTGAATTCAATAATCGCTTTCTAACCGACGAAAGGCTTATAAGGAACTCTGAATGAAAAACCTCCACTACTGAAAGAGTACCGTGGCGTAAAGTCTTCACTGATTTCATTAAACAATTCGAAGTATGAATAGAATATATGCTTAATAAACCTAACACTTTCTCCAAGTAGATTATTGCCATTATTGTATGTAAACTTTGCTAACGTCTTATTATTTCCTGACATTACAAATATCTCATCAGGTAAATAAATATTAAAAACAAGCCTGCTTTGCTCATCCACCCGAAAACTTGAACGCAAAAATCCCTCTGGATCTTCAAGCTCATCAAAGCCTTCTCTTGTTGCTACCGTATTATCTTTAGTTGCAAATGTTCTATAGTGGACTAAACAATTACGCAAATCTATGAGATATGCTATTACGGGATCATTTGATATTCTTTCACAAATTGGACAATCCGTTGTTCCTGCCTTGTAGCCGGTTATTGATTTTGGGAGATTGTTAAACGGTGTTTTAAATAGCTTTGACAAAAGATGCCTTAAATGGTCTAATGCTATTCGTGATAGATTAACTAATGCATAAAATTCAAAAATCAGTTCCTGTGATTCGGGGGTATACATCCAAGCTGCACCTAACTCAGGTATTGCTTCCACTCTTGTGCTAACCTGTTGAATCAATAATCCGTACTTATGCATGAGTGTTCTCGCATGATAAGTCATTCCCCGAATATGCCACTCGGCCTGACTACATAACAATTCAAGCTCTCGGTGTTTGTTCGATACCTTGTTTGCTTGTATATTAATTGACTTATCGATTAAATCAAGGTCGTCGAACAGTTCCGCTAAACTACGAACTCTCGAAGTTTGCAACTACATCACCCGCCATATACAAATTACGACAGAGCCACCATTTTACTTTAAATTAGTGCTTAGCCTTGATAGTTGGGCTGGAACGGTGGCTATTTCCGGCGAACTACCAATAGTGTGACCAAAATTCTTCGAAATCCGCTTCTGTTATATTCCTTGCTCCACATAACATTGACATGTACTGTAAATATCCTAGACATTATTTGCTCGAACCATTTAATCTGTGAATCAAAAAGGGCGTAATTTGTTTCGTGCATTCGTTTATCAATTCATCGACCATGTCTTGTGTAATCTCAGTGTCCTCTGGATATTTCCCTAAAGAATTCAATACTGCCCTATTCGTTAGTTCCGAAATGTGTTCTGAAGTTTGCTTCTTAAATATTATCTCCAGTAAATCATTGATACTTTTCTGAACTGCGAACACAGGAAGATCTCCAATTTTCAGTGCAGCTTCTGCATCCTTTTTTGTAATCCGTCTATAGTCATAAGTTATTTGTTTTTGATTAATCACATCAAAGCAATATAGTTTTTCAACACCCACACCTTTATAATTCTCATTTAGCAAGACTATATATTTTATACCACTAAATAGCTCTATATAGGCGATTAGAGAGTTATCACAACTATCCCCTATAAGTAGAATGGTGTGATATATTCCTCTAGGTCGGTTAAAAATTATTTCGTTTTCGGTATAATAAAATCCAACACAATTTACTTCTTTCTGTTGTTTGACAAATGGTATCAAATGCTCTATGTACTGTCTATCCCCACCGGTAAGTATATAATAGTGCATGGCTGTTTTGCATACAGACCGCAAGCTATTAGTACCACCAATCTTCATCCTTATTTCGTAAGAACTCTTTAAATAGCCGCTGCTTTTTCGAGAAGTATTCAAAGCTTCTTCAATTTCAATTTGCGGATATTTCCTTTTTTGACCTGCAAGAATTTTTCGAGCTTCTTTCATATTCCGGGCTGCGAAGGAAATAGTGGCTTTAGAATTATTAGACGTTATATTTATTTCAGGCTTAAACATTTCAGGTTTTCCACCTGGACGAATTATCACTTTTTCGCCAGTTTTCGAGTTCTCTATAACGATAGAATTGGGGGTTCCTCTATCACGCTTGATGTTTAATAAGTTCGTAAATACCTCCATTTGCCTAGCTAATTCATCATCAAATAACGTCCCAAAACCTATGTTGCATTCATGACAAATTAATTCCTTGGATTTGAGCCTACCACCAAGGGCATTTAATATTATATGCTCTTCCGTTTCATTTACTTTTGTGATATCTATATCACACATATAACATTTGGGCACTTCGCATCAGCTCCTGTCATCATTCCGATTCAGAATCGTCCTTGTCCTCAACGAATCCTTTATTTATCTCCCATATGATTATGCTCTTATGATCGGATATCCAGCGATTTGCTTAGCCAATTCATGATTACTGCGCTCCATTACGAGATATACTCGTATATGCTGCTCTTCCTTCTAAGTAGGACTCTATTCCTCACCTAGCTCCCCCGCAAGCGTCTTCTGGCTCCTACTATTCCTCCTACTCAACCCTCAAAATTTAGCCATTCATTCCACTTTGATTGCTCATAACTAGCTTCCTCTATATTTACCAACCAGATCTCTAGCTCCGGAAAAGCATCACCCAGCCGGCGCCAGGCGACACCGTACTGATTTGCTCTCATTGGCAACCCAACGCGTGCCTGATCAGGTATTGCCATGACGCAATGTACTGCCCCGTCCTTAACTCGAGAGATAGCACGGAAGAAAGACTCAAAGAAGTCTTTTGCTCTGGCCGGGCCAGATGACTTATATCCAATTACTTCAATGTGGTATTCATCCTCACCCTTGCGAGCAAGAATATTGACCCCAGTTTCACCATTGGCACGCTCTGGACTTAGATCAAAGCCTTTTTCGTTAAGTATGAACCTCAGGCATTTCTCTGTTTCTTCTCTAGTTACCGGATTAAGCACATTAATCCCCCTCTCAATATTGCCTTATTAAGTCCTTCAATGTCATTGATATTCCGAACTTTTCAAGCTTGTCCCTTCTACGCTCGAAAAGCTTAGTCACAAGCAACGTTCTTACGTCTTTTACGGCATGATGAATCGCCCTATGACAATTAGGACATAGCGAGACTATATTCCCAGGTACATCTATGCTATATGTGAAATTTGTTTGAAGTCGCATTGGGATCAAATGATGCGCCTCAACGAAGTTATTACCAGAACTAGCAGAAATGAATGTACCATGTGTCGGATCAACTTCACATCGATAGGCTGCTAACGATAATGCTTCAGCAGCCTTTTCAGGATTTCTAACCCAGTTTGAGCGGCCACCTGAGTGGAATGATCCTGGTTTATTTTGCGGCTCCTCTGGCGTAGAAGATGGGGGAGCTTTTGAAACTTGGTTATTAAACTCGTCTTCTTCCTCCTGCTCGATCAGAGGGATGATATTTGACTCCGAAGCTAACAGCTGAGTATACTTGTCGACGTCTATCTTTCCGATATGCCCTTTTAGTTCTGAATAGACTCCAATCATGGATCTCAGATCATTCACTAGGGCTAAATCGTCGGGAAGATCATTAATAGAATAGAACTTTCCGCAAATGTGGCCAAGCTCATAGCCTTTTCCAAGGTCTCCTTTGCATTTTAGTTCTATGGTAGACAGCCCGAAGTCTTCGCCATATGAAGATAGTTTATTTCGCCAGGCTTGAGAAACGATTTTGATTTTTTCCTTCCCCAGCTTCCTCTTATAGGTGTTTTCAAAGAAAGTCCAGCCTTGATTGAGAGATAAGTAAAAGCCTGACATGTCACTTCGAAAAAGATAAACTATATAATAGCCTCTTTGAGCAGTCGTTGTTATAGATCTATTAAAAATGGCAACCCAGGGAATCTCCGCCCAGTTACCCATGCCAACAGAACCTTTAACGTCATATTTGCGCTTATCAATTCTAGAGTCATCAACAAGGCAACTAGTGAGAGTATGCCTCACGTACTGCCCCAAAGCTTCCTGAAGGGATGGATTAGCTGTAGCCGCTGGGTACTGCTGTAAAACATGGAGAAATTCCGCTTTCATTTGGCAGGCCTCCTATTCTGTTAAATTTGATAATATTGTACAGTATCGAGCTTCACGTTAAACACGTAAGACCTGCCAGTCGGCAGGCCTTTTTTCATTACCCTTCACTTTCGCCAACAACTTCCAATATCCTTCATGTCCTCCCATATTGTTATAATATTTCTACAATTAGGTGGAGTTATTGCGCAATAGAATTAAGACGACCGACCCCAATGAGGTCGGTCATGAAGCGGCTATTTCTGATTAGTCTTTTGAGCCTAGCAAGTCTTACTTCTAGTGTATCCTGGACAAGTGGAGTGTCCCCTATCGAGTTATTAGTCCAGAGCAATTTAGTGCGTCAATCTTCTATCTGTTAGCTTTATCACTAATAATTACAGCTTGTGCTACAATCACATCTTGCCCATTAAATGTACATGAGGGAGAGCCATATAGTATATAACCCTCATCAAGTAATTTAGAAATTCTCTCACAAAAAGTTGCATCATCTTTTCCCGTAATTAAGCGATATCTAAGTTGAGTTTCCATATAAATATCTCCTCATTTCAGAAGTTATTTCCCTATGCTGGCCGAGTTCACTCATTGAACCTCTGATGCGGTTTTAGATCCCATTTTGACTACTTATCTTTCGCTGAATCTGACTGTATCCAATCCTGATCTCCATTCTTAACATAAAACCTTACAGTCCCGCAATCCCGACAAACAGCGGCACAAACCGGAGTCCTTAATATCGCTTTCATAGTTAAAAAGGCTATCTTTACATTACCATCTGACAATAGCCGAATAGGTAAATCTCTTTCGTTGTCTGCTATACTTGTCACATCTGGCACCACCCTATCCGATCCGCAGACATGACATTTAGTTATTTTAATCATACATTTACTCCTAACCAATTTGACTACTCCTACTTTGTTGGATTCAAACGGTTTAACCAGTTTTGAGTATAGTCATTT
>JAQSXG010000095.1 GCA_029256785.1 Neobacillus sp. | reverse complement strand
CAGTTCTTTATCGGTTAATAAGGTTCTTGTGAGACTAATAGAGGTTCAACTCCCAAGGGAGTCACCGACTTGTTGAAACGGAAGAAACTGAGACACAATGAGTATTATGACATGCAACATTGTTTTGATAATTTATATGCTCAAAGTGTCAATGGTCAAAATTTCTATGACTTACTGAAACTGATTAGTTCAAATGAAAATATACGTCTTGCTTATCGAAACATCAAAAGAAACACTGGGAGTAAAACAGCAGGGACAAATAAGTTAACAATTGATGACATTAAGCATTTGTCGGTAGAAGAAGTAATTGAACATGTCCAAAAATTGTTTCAATCATACAAACCAGAATGTGTTCGTCGTGTTTTCATCCCAAAAGCAAATGGAAAAGTTAGACCATTAGGAATTCCGACAATATGGGATAGGATCATTCAACAATGTATTTTACAAGTTGTAGAACCCATTTGTGAGGCAAAATTTCATAAACATAGTTACGGCTTCAGACCAAATAGAAGTACCCACCATGCGAAAGCAAGATTTGAATCGCTTATAAATATGGTGGGTCTTTATCATTGCATTGATGTAGATATAAAAGGATTTTTTGATAACGTGAACCATAGTAAGTTACTCAAACAAATATGGTCAATGGGAATTAAAGATAAATCTTTACTCTCCGTCATCTCAAAGATATTAAAAGCAGAGATTGAAGGAGAAGGTTTACCGACCAAGGGCACCCCGCAAGGGGGAATACTTTCACCGCTATTATCAAATATTGTTCTAAATGAACTAGATTGGTGGATTAGTAATCAGTGGGAAACGTTTAAGAGCAACCATGACTATAAACGAAATGGAAGTAAAGTAAGGGAACTCAAAAAATCAAACCTAAAAGAATGTTACATTGTTAGGTATGCCGATGATTTCAAGGTTTTATGCCGCACTCGCTCGCAAGCAGTTAGAATGAATTATGCCATCAAGGATTTTCTCAAAACTAGATTACATCTTGAGACAAGTGATGAAAAATCAAAAGTTATCAATTTAAAGAAGAATTCTTCCGAATTCCTAGGCTTTTCTTTTCGTGCAATTAGGAAAGGAAAAACACGGTTTGGTTTTGTAGCACATTCAAATATGACGAAGAAAGCTAAGTCCAATGCACTTATTAAAATTAAAGATTCTATAAGAGCAATCCAGAAGAAGCCTTGTGCTGAAACTGTCTGGCACTATAATACAGTCGTAATGGGAATCCAAAACTATTACGCAGCAGCCACTAACATCTCTAATAATTTAAGTGAGTTGTCCTCCCATTTATATAAGACTCTATACAATCGACTAAAGAATATCAGAACAGAAGCTGAGTTTGAAGATATGACAAGCACGCTCCAAAAACGTTATAAAGGATATTCACCACAATATTTTAAGATTCAAAACATGGTATTTGTCCCTATCTATGCCCAACGGCATAAAACAAACCTTTGTTTCTCACAAGATGTGTGTAATTATACTGCCGTAGGCAGAGCAAAAATACACAATAATTTAAAAGCGATTTACAAAAGCGTCTTAAGCTATGTCATGAAAAACTTCATTCCAAATCGAACGATTGAATATAATGATAACCGTATCAGTAAGTTTATAGCACAATTCGGAAAGTGTGCAGTGACTGGAGCAGAACTTGGAAAAAGTGACTGGCATTGTCATCACAAGATTCCCTATTGCATTTCAAAGGATGACCGATATTCAAATTTGATAGTAATACATGAAAATGTTCACAAACTCGTTCATTTGAAGAATATCAATAAAATCAATTCTTTACTTGGGATTTTACATCTTACTAATAAGCAAAAGGAAAAAGTTAATGAACTCCGAAAACTATGCAAAAATTATATTATTTGATTGGAAATGAACTTGCTTCACCAAGTACATAGAATTGAATGAATTGGATTAGTTGGAACGCCGTATGCGGTGAAAGTCGCACGTACGGTGTGGACAGGGGGAAAAGGGAGCGATAACCTCAAACCCTTACCTATCTGTATCAAGAAGGATAAACGCTTCTTTTTATTGAAGTTATTAAGCTGACGAAGCAGGTTACTGTAAGAAGGAACTGGTTTGATTTTCGTTGAATTAATCGAGGATAGAAAAAGGAAATTGATAATCCTTAGTGGACATTATGAGCATATATTTAGTTCAGATAGAGGCAAACCCCCAAAATGATAACGCTGAAAGTAAGGAATGTGTTGGTACGATTGTAAACTGTTGGGTTAAATCAAAAATAATTAAATCAGCTTTGAATACAGCCCGAAATTTTGTTATCAATCAAGGTTGGGATGTAATAAGCATCGAGGACCAATTTGTAGTGAGCCGAGATATGTATTTGGGGGATTCAGTAGAAGATGAGGAATTACTTGAATGCTTCGATGAAGCTATGAGAGAAGGAATTTCAGCAATTTTTTACACATACGAGGATAATAAAGATGAAAACTTTATTCATTGAGGGTTGTATTGCTAGTTTGAAAAAAGGCAACTGTTAATCCATTAATGGGGCAGATTTGTTCTACAAGGGGTATATAATAGCTTGACCAATGAATAACTTATCCTATTGAAAAGGAAGTGATTTGAAATGAAATATCAACAGAAGGATTTCAATACAGAATTAAAGGAAATTATAAGCAATACCGAGATTGCTTTAGAAGACCATATCGAAAAATTGTTAAGAGAAAATATGTCTGCTTTTGCTAAGAAAAACTTAGATTTTGATGCTGGGTTCGATAAAGAAGGCAATGACCCTTTTAAGCCAGGTTACAGTTCCTCTATTTCAATAGGGATTGCTGATAGGAACGGTGAACTTATCGACTTACATATAATTAAAATATGGGAATGTGAACGTTCCCTATTAGGTATGCCGATTTCAAAAAACATTCCAGGAAGTAAGGTTATTGGTGAACTACTTGATGAATCATTGGAAGAAGTAAAAAAGGAATTGAAGGAATATATTCGAGAAGTTGTTATTGATGTAATTTAAAGTTCCTCTTCAGCTAACGGTGCAGTTTAAGAAGTAAATAGGAGTTTTTATGTCGCATTAGACTCATTATGTGTAATAGAAAGAAAGGCGTAAAAAAATTACGCCTCTAACTTAAATAGAAAAATAAATTTACTGTTCTGGGTGCAGGATATTGCAGGCACTTAACCAATTTCCAGAAGGATCTTTAAAACCAAAACCACCAAATTCACCTTGTAAATTTAAAGGACCAACTTCAACTTGTTTTCCTTCAAGCCACTCATATAATTCTTTTAAGGAAGGAGTATAAAAGTCAATTATACTATGAACGATATTAGTATTTGTATTTCTGAATGATAATCCATTAATTTCTTCCGTTTCAACCAAGAAAATCGTTGGAACTCCCTTTGATTTCATAGTAAGCATAGCATTTTTTTTACCTTGAAAGTGTACTTCGGCACCCAGGATATCGATATAAAACTCTATAGATTCTTCTAAATTGGTAACTGGTATTTCCAGTGTAGCAATATGTGATATTAAATTAGTCATAGTAGCCTCCTGTGTTTTGTTGGCACATATATTTTTCTACACTGAACTAAGAAATCCCTCTTAAGTTTCATTAAGAATGGAAAATATTTTATCGCTAATTCCATTTGATACATGAAGTTTGAAGTATGACAAAAGGGTGGAAAAAATACAATTAACTGGGCAGTTTTGTAAACAAGAAATAGAATAAAGAAGATGTAATAGATACTAATTAGGAGTGAAATATGTGAAGAAATATACGTGTCCTTGTTGCGGATTTAAGACCTTTGACGAAGAGCCATGTGGAACATTTGATATATGCAAAAATTGTTATTGGGAAGATGACAATGTGATGAATGAAAATCCCGACTATTGGGGTGGTGCTAACGGAGTATGTTTGAGGCAAGCACAGATAAATTTCATTAGATATGGAGTTAGTGAAAAAATATATATAAATAGCGTTATGAAGGGTGAATATGATAAAGACCCCTTATGGAAACCTGTTTGGGAACAGGAAGTAGGACCAAATGAAAAGAAACTAGCACAAATATTACTAGAGGGTAATGTTATAGATAGCAGGTTTAAGCGATCAATACATATCAATGAATTTATAGAGGAATTTACTGAATTTCTCAAACAAAAGAGATGGTCTTTTGGAGGTGAAATAAAACAGGATATTACAGAGATTGATAAGGACTGAATAGAAGAATTAAGAATAAATCTTATACAACAAACGGGTAGGGATTCATTTTGGCATCTCTTTTAGTCCATTAGAGCAGGGCTATTTTTTATAAAAAAAGCACCGCAAAATGCGGTGCCAATTGATATATATATATTTACTTTACATAGTTAGAGCTGTAAATTGAAGTTTTGCGAGAGGAAACGGAATCCGTTACCAGAATGGACTCTCTGTTTCTACAGTATTTACTTACTAAACTCCTGCTCTACAGGTTTTTTCAAGAATCCAATTAGTAATCCTGAAACAATGGCTCCGATGACAACGGCTAGCAGGTATAGTAACCAGTTACCCTCGACAAGTGGGAATACGAAGATTCCACCGTGTGGGGCACGAAGTCCGATGCTGAACATCATCGATAAACCACCTGTAATAGCTGAACCTACCATGACAGAAGGGATGACGCGAAGCGGATCAGCAGCTGCAAATGGAATCGCTCCTTCAGTGATGAACGATAATCCCATTATATAATTTACTTTTCCAGCTTCTTTATCTTGTCTGCTAAACTTATTCTTAAATAAGGTACTAGCTATCGCAATTCCTAACGGGGGAACCATACCAGCAGCCATAATCGCTGCCATCGGACCATACACACCACTTGCCAATAATCCTGTACCAAATACGTAGGCCGCTTTGTTAACCGGTCCACCCATATCGAAAGACATCATTAATCCTAAAATAATTCCTAGTAAAATGGCATTTCCTGTTCCAAGTCCGGATAACCAATCAGAAATGGCTGTATTTAATGCTGCAACTGGCTTATTCACGACAAACACCATAATAAATCCGGTTAAGGCAATACCTAACAATGGATAAAGTAAAATCGTCTTAATTCCATCAAGAGAAGATGGTAGACTAGCAAACAACTTTTTCAATCCAACCACTAAATATCCTGCTAAGAAACCTGCAACGAGACCGCCTAAGAAACCAGCGCCACCGCTAGTAGCCAACATTCCACCAACCATACCAGCAGCAAAGCCTGGTCGATCAGCAATACTCATGGCGATAAAACCAGCCAATACGGGAACCATTAAGGCAAATGCATTTCCACCACCAATGGTCATTAACGCCTCAGCAATGGGATGGTAGCTTGGATCATCTGGATTAGCAGAATTAAATCCAAAGATGAAACTGATTGCGATTAAGATACCACCGCCGACAACGAAGGGAAGCATATTAGAAACACCGCTCATTAAATGCTTATATATCGTTGCTCCAACGCCTCGTCCAGTTTGTTGATTATCTTGACTCGACTTGCCATTGCCATGATAAACAGGTGCATCTTGTTTCAAAGCTCTATCAATTAATTGCTGTGATTTGCGAATTCCATCAGCAACAGGTGCCTCAATCACATGTTTTCCATTAAAGCGGTTCATTTCGACATTTGTATCTGCAGCCACAATAACGGCAACCGCATTTCCAATTTCTTCAGCGGTTAAAATATTTTTTGCCCCGCCAGATCCATTTGTTTCGACTTTAATATCAACGCCCATTTCTGCCGCCTTTGCTTTTAACGCATCAGCCGCCATATACGTGTGGGCGATACCAGTCGGACAAGCAGTAACGGCAACAATAAATTGTTTCTTCCCAGCCATTGATTGTTCCTCTGCTTGTTCATCTTGGTCGTAGCTGTCAATGATTGAAAGTACTTCCTGTTCCGACTTTGCTTCAAGAAGCTGTTTCCGTACCTCTTCTTTCATTAATAAAGTAGCTAAACGTGAAAGTGCATCTAAATGGGTATTGTTCGCTCCATCGGGTGCTGCAATCATAAAGAAGAGATGTGCAGGTTGACCATCAAGCGATTCATAGTTCACTCCGCTAACAGACCTTCCAAATGCAATGGACGCTTGCTTTACCGCTTTCGTCTTCGCATGAGGAATGGCAATTCCATCACCAATCCCCGTTGTACTTTGTTCTTCCCTTTTTAATATGGCCGCTTTAAAATCGGAACGGTTTGTTAATTTACCCGCGGAATCTAATACTTGTACCAGTTCTTCAATGACATCAGATTTTTGAGAACCTTTTAATGAAAGATTAATAGTGTTTTTTGTTAATAGCTCGGTTATTCTCATTTTCATTCTCCTCTTTAGTGATTTGTCAGCTGCACTTGGGATAACAAACCTTCTATACTCTCACGGGTACATAAGCCGATAGAAAAAGCGGTAGCACTTCCTGTTGCCACACTGTAGCGGAATGCTTCTTCAAGCGATTTTGTTTTTGCGTATGTTGCAATGAATCCTGCTACCATAGAATCTCCTGCACCAACTGAACTTTGAACTTTACCTTTTGGAACACTCGCTATTATAGCGGTGTCCTTAGTGATGAGGACGGCACCTTTACCAGCAAGTGAAACGATTACATTTTGTGCTCCGTTTTTAATCAGTTCTTTTCCATAGGGGATGACTTCTTCGCAAGAAGTTATCTTGGTATTAAATAAATCTCCTAGTTCATGATGATTTGGCTTGATGAGGAAAGGTTTAAACTGAAGCACCTTTTTTAATAAATCACCCTCTGCATCGACGACAAATTTCGTACCATTTCCGTTGCAAATTTCCACAAGCTCCTCATAAGTACTATCGGGCAGGGTGGAAGGGATGCTGCCAGCTAACACAAGTAGATCTTCACTTGTAAGCTCACGAATCTTGCTTTTCAGGGCTTCAAAGTTTTCTGCTGTTATACTTGGACCTTTTGCATTAATTTCTGTTTCTTTCTCAGATTTAAGTTTTACATTAATGCGGGTATCCTCTGTGATTCTGACAAAGTCAGTTTGAATATCTAGAGAATGTAGGTAAGATTCAATATAATCACCAGTAAATCCGCCCAAAAAACCTAGCGCTTTACTGTTAACTTCTAATCTTTTTAAAACTTGTGAAACATTGATTCCTTTACCACCGGGGAATTTTGTTTCTTTATTTGTCCGGTTTAATTCTCCTAGAGCTACCTGGTCTAGCTCAACAATGTAGTCGAGTGAAGGATTTAACGTTACTGTATAAATCATGTTGTCACTACCTTTATTTTTGTTTTGTGATAAAATTGCTCCTCAGTTTCTGCGTCTAACTCATTTGTAATAATCGTTGCTTCGTTAAGGTCTGCTATTTTTGCAAAAGCAATTTCCGAGAACTTCGATTCATCTGCAATCACGTAGGCTTCACGAGATAAAGAAATCGCCCGTTGCTTGATCATCGCTTCTTCCTGATCTGGTGTGGTGTACCCTAATTGAGGATGAATTCCGTTTACTCCCATAAAGCACTTATCAAAACGATAATGCTCAAGACTATCTAATGCCCCACGACCTACGATGGCCTTAGTGGTGGGTTTAGCAAAACCACCGAGTAAATAGGTTTTTATGTTTTTTTCCAGAAGTTCATTTGCATGCATAAGTCCATTCGTTACCACAACGATATTGGACGGAAGGAATGGAATCATTTCAAAAATGGTAGATCCTGCATCTAGATAAATGCAATCTCCTTCTTCCACTAACCCACCAGCATATTTGGCGATCTGCCGTTTTGCTTGAAGGTTTTTGGAAGATTTCTCATTCATACTCGGCTCTTGAAGTTTCCCCTGAAGCCGCGCTGCTCCACCATGAATTCTTTTAAGGTATTTCTCTTGTTCTAATTGGATAAGATCACGGCGAATCGTGGATTCTGAAGAACGAGTTAACTCAACAAGTTCCTGAAGCTTTACCGTATTCCTCGTCTTTAATGCAGCTATAATTATTTGATGGCGTTCTGTCTCTAACAAAATACCGCCTCCTAAAACGCTTTCATTTTACTTTCTGGTTCTATTGTACTTTTTTATTTATCAAAAATCAATCAAAATAATTCATAAACATTCTTAAACATTCAATTAACCGTTCATTTATTAAAAAACATAGGCAAAAACTATCATTATCCTTCAATTTTAGTTTGGCCCGTACGTATTACTTTTATAAATTTTCTACCTTTACCTAACCCAATCAGCCTCAAGTCTTAGATAAACTTAAAGCTATAGCCGTTTATCCAACTTCATTCGTTTTTGTAAAATGATGGTAGGTTAAATAAACGGGAGGTAAGGAGTATGAAAAAGAAACTATTCATGGGGGGCATTGCTGTTTCTTTGCTTGTAATGACTTCGGGTTGTGGACTAATTGCAAATGGAAGTGGAAAAGAGGGAACCAGTAACATTAGCATCGAGAAGGATAAGGCCAAGAAACTGGAGCTTGAACTGAACATCGGAGTCGGAGAACTAGCTATCGAAAGAGGTACAGGGGAATGGGTTGAAGGTACAATTGATTATAGTAAAAACATGAAGCCGGATGTGTCGTATAAGCTTAAGGGTGATAAAGGAATGGGTGTGATTGAACAGGGGAACGGAAAGTTAGACAATATTAGAATCGGAGAAGTAAAAAACAAGTGGGAGCTTAATTTAAACGATGAGATTCCCATTGATCTAACTGTAAACTCAGGAGCATCAGAAACAAATTTGGATCTAAAAGGGTTGTTTCTTAGTGGGCTTGACGTCCATGCTGGTGTAGGTGATGTATCGATTGACCTTGGTGGAGCATGGGCAGAGAGCTTTGATGTTTCCTTAGAAATGGGTGTTGGAAAAACCACCATCATTCTTCCAAATGAAGTAGGGGTGAAAATTGAATCTACTAAAGGTCTTGGAACTGCAGAATTTGGTGATTTGATATCCAAAGGCGATGGTGTATATGTCAATGAAGCATACGAAGATGCTGATGTTATCATTAACATACAAATAGATTTGGGCGTAGGGGAAGTAATTTTTAAATAGTAAGGCCGTTCAGGTCCAAGTTTCCGATTTATAGGAGGAAACTTGGACTTTTTTTGGTTCAGGAGAGAAAGAAAACCTTTCTAAGCTGATAAAGTATTTTTCTTTTATTATCAAAAAGATATTGAAATCCATATAACAAAGGGGCTTTGTAAAAAAGATAAAGGAAGAACTGAAAATTATTTAGCCGATTTAATTTAGCAACTTTTAACTTCTCTGTTAACTTGACTAAAAAAAAGGCAAAAAAAGCATTTACTACCCCGTTAATAAAAATAAACTGTTTGAAATTCCCATAGAACCAATTTAATAACCACATCGACCCAGTAAGAAATGGACCAATCATCATAGGAAACTCCCCTGTTAGGAATGAATTGGGTTTATTATAGAAGCTCCACCATTCTCGTTTTTTTCCTACATAAACATTCATCGCTTCTAATAAAAAAATTAGAAGAGAGGCTGGCAGAAATCTTTTTATTTTACTCTTTCCAAGAAAAGATAAGGAAAACCAGGAAAGTAAGACAAGTGCAATATTAATTAATCCCTTAATTTTAGATGACATATACTTTTACCCCTCTTTTTTCTTATAATTACCATTAGGAGTCTTACTATTCATGATTAATGAAGAGTAACGTATAGAGAACGGCAGGAAGCATCATTCTATGTTGACTTCGAGCCGAGTTGATATACTATTCTTATCAACAAAATAAGGAAAAAAATGTTTGCAGCTATTTTTTATGAAGGATAGGGGAATTGGAATGAGCAAAGGGAGAATTATTTTATTAAATGGGGTATCTAGTTCGGGGAAAAGTACTTTATCAAAAGAATTGGTAAAGAGGCTACCTGACTATTTTCATCTAAGTATTGATGACTTTGACCTGGTCATCGAACGCATGGAGGATAGGGAGAACGAAAGATTAATACCTGTTGCAACGGAGTACTTTTTTCACCGTGCGATTGCCATGTTTTCAGACAAAGGGATAAATCTCGTGGTAGATCAAATTCTACATGATCATGAAACTACCAAGGATTGTCTTGAAACACTTAAAGAATATCCTATATTCTTTGTAGGCGTTCATTGTCCTAAGGTTGAACTTGAGCAGAGAGAAAAGGCGAGAGGAGACCGGTCTATCGGACAAGCGAAGAAACAACTTGAGTATGTACATCAGCAAAATGAAGTTTATGATATAGAGGTAGATACACATATCCAAGGGACAGAATCTTCTGTAGAAGCTATCATCGAAAAACTTCTTGGTGCTACAGAATTAGAAGGCTGGCAGGCTACAATTAAGAGATATAACTCGGATCTATTATTTTAAAACTGGGGGAACTTCAATGGAAATCTTATTGCAATCCGTTTTTGCGGGGCATCCGAAGACAATTGGATCTAAAGAGGCAGCCAATCCAATGGGGCGTGAATGGACGAGTGCCATTTTTAAAGAGCTTGTTCACGGTTCCATTTGGGTTGGCAAAACAGGATTAACAGGAGATAGTCAGGGTGATTTAGAAAACCATGGCGGTCCTGAAAAGGCAGTTTTTGCTTATTCCTCTGATCATTATACCTATTGGCAAAAGGAACTCGGTAATTCCGAGATCGCAGTAGGCGATATGGGTGAAAATTTTGTCATGAAGAATTTTACAGAGGAAATGGTCTCAATTGGCGATACCTTTGAAATTGGCGAGGCAATTATTCAAGTTTCACAGCCAAGACAACCATGCTGGAAACCTGCTCGACGGTTTAAAACCAAAAACCTAGCGTTACTCATTCAAAATACAGGTAGAACCGGCTGGTATTTCCGTGTATTAAAAGAGGGATATGTTGAAGAAGGTCTATCGTTTAAGTTAATTGATCGTCCATATGCACAATGGACGATAAAACAATGCAACAACATCCTGCATGCTAAGGAACAAAATATAGATGAGATGAAAAAGTTAGCAGAATGTGAATTACTTGCACCAAAAATGAGAAACACTTTAGAATCAAGGATCATTTCGAAGGAAGTGCCGAATATCGAAAGTCGAGTGTTCGGTCCCAATGAATAGGTGAAAAAGTCAGCAGGATTGGAAGTAAGGGGAGAAAACATGAGCGAAAAGATAGAGTGCTTGGGATGTACTTTAGCAAAAAATCATCCATTAGTGAATATGGTCTATGAGGACGAGTTTGTCAGTTGTATTTTGGATCATGATCCCTTCAATGAGGGACATACCTTAATATTACCTAAAAAACACATTTTGGAAGTTGATGACCTGGACTCAGAAACTGCAAATTCCATCATGAACGCATCTATGCTACTTTCGAAAGCAATCAAGGCATTGTATAACCCTGATGGTGTAACCATTTGTCAAAACGGTGGAGTATTTAACGATGAATTAACACATTATCATATGCACGTTGTCCCAAGATATAAGCATCAACCGTTTGCTGAATTTTTTTCGGAAGATCCTTTGAATAATCAAAAGGAAAAAAGCAGGCTATCAGAAACAAGAGCAGAGTTG
>JAQSXG010000094.1 GCA_029256785.1 Neobacillus sp. | reverse complement strand
AGCGGAAATAACACCATACGGCTATGTAATCCAGAAGGTCGTATGTCCCATATTCGAGGCATTTCTATAAAAAAGGACTAAAAAGATGATTTGAAATAGGGAAATGTATTATAAGTGTAGGGCTATTTGAATTCTGGAGAAATGGAACATTCAAAACACACAGTTCGTGTAGTTCCCTGTTTATAAGGGCTACAGAGGCTAGTAATGAAAGTTTAACAGAAGTATAACTTATCATCGGGAAAGGAGTAAATAGAGCTCTTTCAAATCATGAGAGGAAGTAGGTATAGTAATTGACTACATCCTCTCATTTATTATGTTTCAAGATTTTTGGATAATTAATTTTGGTTTTCTAGCTATACCATCATTGACGAATGTAGTTTTCGACATTGTGCATTATAATTCATTGTGTATTACTTTGCTACTTTATATTTCCCATAAGGATACTACTTTTTTCATATAGCTCAATTTTTATCGGGAAATAATCAAATGCTTCTTCATTATGTTCAACAATAATGAGTGTCTTTCCACCCTTTATCAGACCACAGAAATATTGTATAAATCTGTCGATTTCTAAATTCCCTAGCCCCTTAAAAGGTTCATCGATTCCTAAGTATCTTTTTGCAGTTTTTGATGACTTCAATATTTTGATTCTTATGTTTTCTCCACCAGAAAGTGTTGCAGTAGGTTGTCCGATTTTCAAATGTCCCAGTAGTACTTCCGAAGCGGCCGAAAGAATTTTAACTATTTTTTTATCTACTCTTTCAAAATAATCAACCGCTTCATCAATTGTCATATCCCATATGTCAAAAATAGTTTTATTACAGACTTTATATTTCTTTAATTTCGCGTTAAATCCAGTACCGTCACACTCTTTGCAAATAAGTTTAACTTTCATTACATCACCGTACTCAAGAAAGCCTATACCGCCACATTTTGAGCAAGCTCCGTCACCCTCTATATAATTGTAAAAAAACCTTTTTTCTTTATTACATTTAGTGGCGAAAATATTCAAAATGTCACTAAAAATATCAAGAGCAGTAGCAACAGATGAATTTTTGTTTCCAAGTAAGGGCTTTTGGTTAATATACTCATATGATTCAAAGAATTGAGGTAAGTATTCGCGCAAAAAGGTTGACTTGCCTACTCCTGATTTTCCAGTAATTAAGTTCAGGCAGTTTTCAGCAATAGTTAAGTTTACCCCGTGATATTTATATACCTTATTATCAAGTTTTATTGCTATTTTCTTTTCATTCGTGCCGTTGATAGTTGCTTTTAATATTTTTTGTGACATCAAGAAATTTTCTACATCAATAATATTGCCGCCATATTTGCCGCTTTTTTCGCCCAATGCAACAATCATCTTTGCATCTTTCACAAAGATATCGCTATGTTCAACTATGACTAGGGTGTGCTTTGTTGATAATTCTAGGATATTATTATAAACAACGCTTCTTTCTAAGCCCGACAACCCCGCCAATGGTTCATCTAAAACAAGTAACAAATCAGCAAGTTGCGAATTAAATACTTGTACTAAGCGTAGTCTTTGAAGTTCCCCGCCTGACAAAGTAGGAATTGAACGATGAAAGAACAAATGACCAAGTCCTAGTTCAATAGCCTTTTCAATAAAAAGCTCAACTTTATTCAATGCTATTAATAAACCCTCATCCATATTATCTGATTTTAACTTATTTACGTAATCAATAAGCATATTGAAAGGAGTTACCATGAACTCTCCGATGGATAATTCTAGTATCTTATGTTCATTGTGTTCTGGGGAATATTTACGTCCGCAACAATATGGACATTCTAAGTCAGCAAAATATTGCTTCGAGTGAGAGTATTTTAATATCATAGGGGTACCAGTCATAACACCATAATATTTTGTAGTTCTTCGTGATAGTCCGTTAGTCTTTTTGTATTTAATGTTATACTTCTCTTTGCTTTCACCATACAAAAGAATGAACTTTTCATTTTTTGAAAGCTCTCTGAATGTTTTGTCTGAATCTATTTTATTCTCTGCACAAAATAGTTTTATTATTTCAACATAAAAATCTCTGTATCTATTCCAACACTTAAACGGATTTTTTTTCAGCGGCACATTATAGTCAATTATTCGATTTTCATCGAGCTCTTTTTTAAAACCTAAACCGTGACAATGTTCGCACAAATTTTCTGCTTTGTTCAAAACAAAGAAATCCTCACTTAATTCTAAAAGTGAGGAGTATAATAATATAATGATACTGTTTAAACCAAAATATGTCCCTATGGTAGAACGCAAATTACTATTATGATTAAGTTGTTTTATCGGTACAGTAGCAATCATATTTCTATATTCTTTAACCTTATACATTGGCTCAGAAACCTCATCAGCAAACATAGAAAAGAGTTCGTGTTGTCCAATTTGAGCGATAGTTTCATATGCTAGCGAAGACTTACCGCTACCTGATGGTCCAATAATTAGATTTATGCCCCCTTTTTTTAAGGTGACATCAATATTTTTTAGATTGTTTGTCCTAATGCCAAGAATTTGAATATCACTGCTCATTTTCGACTCCATCAGAAAGAATGATGCTGTATAAATCTTTAATTAAGAATTCAAGCGTCTGCTTTGAATGAGCACAAAACCGCTCATCTATTGTATGCAATGTGCCATTAGGCTTAGAATGCAAAGCATTTACTGGACAGCCACCACCACAAATACCTAAAGCTGCACAATCTAAACACTTTTCATTATTAACAGGCGATATCTGTGACCACTCAAGAAAAGTATCATCTGTTCGAGCATCAAACTTATTATCACTAACGTCAGAAACAAAATATTTCTTACCTGCTACGCAACCATGGCACACACCCACTTTGCCATCAGGAACTATAACAATTTGACTACCAGATGTTGCGGCACAATCCGAAAAATACACTTGTGATTTGGCAAATGCATCAAGTTTACGTATTATTCTATCTTCATAAATTCCAAGTTCACGAAACTTGACAAAAGCATTAATAATGAAACTTGCAGCTTTATCATTATAACTTTGCGGTAATATAAAAGATCCATCGGACATCATAATATTAAAGCCTAAACCTTTAATATCATATTGTTTGATTAATTCAAAAATATGTTCTGTGCTTTTGATAGTATTTTCGCTCAAAGTAACCGACAAAGATATATTAACGTCAAGTTGTTTACATTCATCTAAAACCTTTAATAAACGAGTAAATACAGGTTTACCTAAAACATCCACTCGCATATTGTTGGTTTCTTCAGTAAAACCATCAACGGATATCGCAATCTGAACGCCTAGCTGCTTGAGTTTTAGCAGACGTTCTTCGTTTAATAGTAAACCGTTTGTTATTACTGACATCTCCAAGTTCTCAAGGTGATTTTCTGTTTTACGAAGTGAATTTAGACGTGTAGCAATATATTCTAAAACGGTAAAGTTAATCAGTGGCTCACCACCATAAAAGATTATCATCGGCTTTCGGATTTCTTTATAATCCGAGAGATTTAACTGACGTATAAAAAAGTCAATAGCTTTATCTGCCGTTTCAACAGACATGTCTTCATGAGAAAAGCTTTTTCTAGTATCTGCACTATTATTTCCTAAAAAACAATACTTACAGGCCAAATTGCATTGCTCACTTAATATAAAGTAACACACACTAATTGACGGCTTCGGTATGCTTGAACGTATAAAATGTAATACCTGTTCATCTTCATCGTCGGATTGTACAAGTACTTTGCACTTAATCAATTCTTTTACTTCTTCTTGAATATGTTGTGGTATACTCTCAATCGTAGCACACCTAGGGCTATCAAGCCAAGCTTTTAAGCTCTGATATATCTCTCTGGTTAAGTACACGGGCTTCATACGCAACGAATGAATAAGTGTAACAGTTTCATCCAGATTATAGGTATGAGCAAAACGAGAAAGGCTTACCATTTGACGTCGCTTGCAACATCAGATTTTTTCTTACAACCGGTACATTGACTAATACAACCTGAGCACCGCCCACATGCACAACTATTGCATGCTGTACAGTTACATTTTGCCATTACAAAAATGTTTTCATTATTTGCGATATTTCCATACATAGCCTCATAATTCTTTTTAGTAATTGTTAACATATGTTTCCTCCTTTTACTTAATTTGTATAAATTGTAATATAAAACCCCAAAAAAGTCAATTGATACCCACGCGTAAATGATGGGGGACTATAGGATTTACATACATGTGTTACATTACATAAAAATTAAATAGGAAGAAGTTTATCCTTTTTGTGTTATAGTTGAATCACCACAAAACAAAAACAACCGAAAGGGGTTATCGCTATGGATAGTATAACACATAATATGAGGTTTAGACTATCACTAATAAAATTTGCTGATAAATATGGCGTTTGTAAAACTGCTGTTAAATATAAAACTATTTAAAACTTATATGAAGTACTTTACTAAAATTGATAAAAAAATTCTTATCCATATAATAATGTTAAAACAGAGATTTAATGTAGAATTATGTAAGTAATGTTTGTAATTCTAATGTACTTGGCTTATAATGGAAGTGGTATGATTATTTCACATAAAGTGAAAAAAATGATACACATTATAATAAAGTGGAAGGCGGGTTGATACAATGGCATTGCGAGTATTTGAGGCTTTTGCCGGTATAGGAGCGCAAGCTACCGCTTTAGAGCGCCTAGGCGCAGATATTGAAATTGTCGGTATTAGCGAGTGGATGGTAGATGCAGTTATCTGTTATGATGCCATTCACCATTTTGGTGAAGAAGCTATGAAAGTGCCCCCGTATGAAGAACAGATGGAATATCTGTCCCAATATGAATTCAGCCGCGATTCTGTTCGCAAAACGAACCTGAAACTCATAGAACCCGAAGTCATCGAGCGGCTTTACATTGCTAACAGGCGCAGCAAGAACTTTGGGTCTATTTCTCAGTTGAAAGGTGACCTTATGCCTAAATGCGACTTACTCATATATAGCTTTCCTTGCCAGGACCTATCAACTGGTGGAAATGGAAGAGGTATGAAAAAAGGCTCTGGCACACGGTCGTCGCTTTTGTGGGAAATCGAACGGCTTCTTAAGGAACTCCGTGAGCTAGATAAGCTTCCGCGCTATCTTCTGATGGAGAATGTTAAGGCGGTGTTATGTGATGCATTCAAAGATGATTTGAGAGCATTCTTGGAATTTCTTGAGTCGATAGGATATCAAAATGATGCTCCTATGATTTTGAATGCACTCGACTTT
This sequence comes from Neobacillus sp., assembly GCA_029256785.1. Lineage (GTDB taxonomy): Bacteria > Bacillota > Bacilli > Bacillales > Cytobacillaceae > Neobacillus. The sequence continues at coordinate 6,260 of JAQSXG010000094.1, read as the reverse complement.
GGAATTCCACAGGATAGGGTTCGGGCCTTTATAGTGAGCGAACTCGGAGAGCATCTCATCACAGTATCGGAGAGCATTAATCATGGCAAACAGGAACGGGAATTTGATGCGATGCAATTTTTGCGCTTAGATTACGACAGAGAAGTCCTTCGTAACGAAGCAAATATTGCCCAACTGAACGCTACTGCCTCACGACTAAGGATGTGGGAAATCAACGGCAAAGAGGCGAACAGGGATACAATCATACGAACGATTACATGTAATATGGACAGAACACACACAGCTGCCCTTTTTAGATATGAAGGTGCTTTGGGTAACACATTTAGGCGCCTGACTATCCGTGAAGCTTTTCTATTTATGGGATTCACAGAAGAGGAGTACGAGCGCACGATTCACTTGGACTTTACATATCGTCGAATGAATAAGTTGATAGGGAATTCCATAGTCGTAAACGTAATGACCGAAATATTCAGGGAAATGTTTGTCGGTCGCTATGGGATTACCGCGAGACCGAATGCAGATAACTAAGGGGAGGGGCTGTCGTGGGAGGAATCATAGTCAAAGAGCCGCCGGCCAAGACATTAATAACGGGCATCCGAGCGATTGGTTACAATTTTTCAACGGCGGTCGCAGATATAATCGATAATAGCATATCTGCCAAGGCACACCATATCGATATAATAAGCGATGTTGGCGGTGGCATGGCTTATGTTCAATTCCTCGATGATGGAATTGGGATGAACTATGATGAATTGGAAAATGCTATGCTGCTTGGTTCAGACCGAAAAGGACGTGAAGAATGTGAATTGGAACTGGGACGTTTTGGATTGGGATTGAAAGCGGCTTCGTTATCTCAATGTCGCATATTTACTGTGGCAAGCAAGGTTGGAGATGAATGTAATGCTATTACATTTGACTTAAACCTTATTGAGGAAGAAAACAAATGGTGTCTGCGAGTATTAGAACCTGACGAAATCAATGTCGTCCCGAATATAGACAAGCTGCTAGAATATACATCGGGCACATTAGTAATTTGGCAGGATTTTGATAAAATCGAGGGTGGTTCAAAGAAGTTCGAAGATACTTTCCGTGAAATGATTGCCGAAGCCAAAAAGCACGTTGAGTTGGTGTTCCATCGTTTTTATTCGAGCCATGAAATATACTTTAATTATCGACGTATTGAAAAACGTGACCCTTTCCTTTGCGGTTCTTCTCCAAGACAACAAACAGGGCATACCGAAAGACTAAAAGTCGATGGTTGCTACATATATGTAACGCCGTACACAATTCCATATTGGAATACAATTACTGACGAGGAAAAAGCTTTGTTGGGATATCCTAAGAGCATTCACGATGACCAAGGTTTTTATCTTTATCGAAATAAACGCCTTATTTCGTGGGGCAGTTGGTTTCGGATGGGGCTTAAAAGTGAACAAAACAAACTTGCTCGCATTCAGGTGGATATACCTTCTACACTAGATTCTATTTGGATGCTTGACGTAAAGAAGTCCTCAGCGCGAATACCAGACGTAATCCGAGAGGAACTTCGAGCCTCGGTCAAGGATTCATTTGTTCGGAGCAAGAAAACCGTGCGTTTTCCTGGGTTGAAAGAGCAGCAAGCAGAGAACCCTGTTTGGGTACGAACAATAAATATGCACGAGAAGACTGCGATATACAATATTAACCGCGACAATCCACTCGTGATGGAGTTGTTTGATAATTTGGGACGAGGTGAAGCAAGACTACTTGAAATACTGCTATCACAAATAGAAGCATCCTTGCCGAAGCATTCTATTTGGAACGACCACACCGATGACACCTTGCAAATTCCTGATAGAACAAACACACTTGATTCTGAACAGCAAATAAGCGAATTATCAGATATTTTGGCTATGGCAAAACCTGAAGATAAGGCAGGACTGCTTGATAGGTTATTTTTAACCGAAACATACAGTAATCTGAAAGGAAACGCCGATTACATCACGAGGAGGTTGCTTGGCAATGGATAACAACACGGTTACAAAAGCCTTGACGATGCTTGAGGCATTTTTGGAGAAAAAGCTGACAGGGCATCAAGAACTGATAACCCAAGCGGAAACCATTTTGAGTGTTATTAAGGTTTATCGCACAGACAAAGATTTTGACCGTATTCTTAATGAGGTGGTATCTCGCTACGAGACTAATGTTGGAGTCAAGACTTTTGACCCCGATGTTCTTGTTGCTGACCCCATCAGCGATATTTGGTTTACTTCTGAGAGGGATGTTGAGCGTCCATATTTTGAAAGGTATCGTGGTTACCTTCGCCAATCGGGGTGGGATAAGGATGTGATTGACAACTTGGAGGTGAATTGCGAGCGCACGCTGTCTAGATGTGCTAACCCCAAAGGTGTATTAGCTTCGTTAGATTCTAAAAAGCGAGGAATGGTTATGGGCGATGTTCAAGCTGGAAAAACCGCCAACTACTTGGGTCTTATCAATATGGCTTGCGATTATGGCTATCATGTCATAGTGCTGCTTGCGGGGCTGACTAATTCTTTGAGAAAGCAGACTCAAGACCGTGTCGATATGGGATTTATAGGTGCATACAGCAATTCTATCGGTGCAGGAATTATAAACTATGTTGGCGTGGGAGAACCCACTCATCAATACTATGCCATTCCGCTAACAAATGCTGATTGGGATTTTAAGAAGTTTATCCAAAAGAACTCAAACTCACAGGCTATGGATTATAACAAACCTGTGATTTTGGTGGTTAAGAAAAATGCGGCGATTCTTAAGAGCGTTTGCGACTGGCTGAAGCCTGGCGATAATATTTCGGGAAATAGTATACTTATTATCGATGATGAGGCTGATAACGCTTCGCCAAACACCAAAAAGCCAGAGTACGACCCTTCAGCCGTTAACCGAAGAATACGCGACATATATAACAAGTTTCCCGTTACCACTTATATTGGATTTACCGCTACACCATTTGCAAACATTTTCATAAATCCGTACGATGTCAACGACGATGACCAGGATTTATTCCCTCACGATTTTATAGTTCAACTTAATGAACCAGACTATTATTTTGGCGGAGATAGGGTTTTTCCGCGAGATGGGTCTATCCCTTCCATAATTCGAATACTTGATACAGAGGAGCAAAACTTTATTCCGGTTAAACACAAGAAAGACCTTGTGGTCACTGCCTTGCCGAACAGCTTGAAAGAAGCCATCTTGTCTTTCCTGATAAACAATGTTGTTCGTACTCTGCGCGGTGATAAATATAAACATCGTTCAATGATGTTGAACGTAACCGCATTAAATGATCCTCAAGAAAGCGTTAGAGATGCGGTAGAGGTGTACCTTTCGCAATTGAAAAACGTCATAGAACAGGATTCATATAAGCCTGAAAAAGATTTCATTAAGAACAACGAGATGTACAGGCTGTACAAATTATATACTTCCGGTGATGAGAACGGGACTGACTTCTACGCCTCTGTTCGTAATGATTTCGCCTGGGTAGATATTCAACGCAATCTCTATAAGGAAATTAAGTTGTTTGAAACAACCATTATAAATAATAGATACAGCGGCGATTTCCGTTATGATTACAATGCACACGCAGATGTTGGCTCAAGGGTCATTGTAATCGGTGGTTTCGTACTTTCCCGTGGACTCACTCTTGAAGGACTTTGCATCAGCTATTACAGCCGTAGTGCAACAGCATATGACACACTCCTTCAAATGTGCCGTTGGTTCGGTTATCGTCCACGCTATCAGGACTTGTGCCGAATTTATATGTCTCAAGCAAGCATCGACTGTTTTGGTTCGGTGTTGGACGCTGTTCGGGACTTGAAAGAACAATTTAGGGAGATGGAACTTCAAGGCAAAAAGCCGGAAGACTTCGGACTTATGGTTAAGGAATCACCTGCGACACTCGAAACGACGTTGCTTGTCACAGCTAGGAACAAAATGTTTAACACACAAGTATTTGAACATTATGTCAATTATGGTGGCGTGTATGCAGATACATCGAAGCTATTCAAAGATGCTGAAAAGAATCATAAGAACCACTTGCTCGTAGATGAGTTTATTGCGGAACAAGAGAGAAAAGGCATAACATTTACCTCTGTAGCTGATAGGTTTATGATGAGTCAGGTAAGCAAAGATGACATTGCCACATTAATTCGTCAGATCATTATACCAAGTGGTCGTGGAATCAATCAAAGGTTTGATTGTATCAATTTGTCGACTTATACCGCTGAGAGCAAAAATTGCCCTGAATGGGACGTTGTTATTGCAATAGGTGAATCCAATCGTTCTTCTCGGATTCAAGGTAAATCTTTACGGGCAACGGAGCGTAATTTCCGCTTAAATTCATCAGATGAAAATTATATTCGCGTGGGTGGCTCAAATAACCGCATTGTTGACCCCGGTATCTTCAATAGTGGAGTCACAATAACGCCTCAGCAACAGCAAGATATTCTGTCAAAAAAGAAATCTCGGAAATCTGATAAACCTGCTGAGCAGTTGACTGCTACGGATTGGCTAAAGCTCCGTGAACGTCCACTCTTAGCGATATACTACATCGACCTAAAGATTGACAATGCAAAGCTCTCCCTCGCTGAACGTGACAGATATGTAACCGTAAAAGAGGCGTTCGGTTCGGATTTGCTTGTTGGCTTTGCCGTTGGTTTCCCGTCCAGAGAATCAAAGGAACTGATAACATATAGGGGAAATCTTGTGAAAGCAAATGAGATGTACTCTGACGATGATTTCGATGAGGAGGAGTTAAGCGATGAGTAGTTACGAAAAAGAAGTGTTTGAGTCCATCTTCAGCGAGTTGGGGGCCCAGAAGCTAATAGAAGTGGATTCTGCCCTCAAAGTCTATTATGGAATCAGCAATGAGGGTAATCCGCGGTTATCGTTTCTCACTACTGTCATCCCGCCTAAAATGGATTCCACGAAATTGCTAAAAGTAGTGCAGGGTAAAGAAACCGAGCATATTTATTGGACAAGTTTTGATTTGCTCGAATCGACTGCAAAGCAAGTGTTTTATTCGTTTTGTAGCGACCTTGTTAATGCAGTTGATGGAATAACAGATGAAAAAAAAGCTCTGGTCTATTTGAAAAACCGTTTTCATATATGGAAATCTCTCTTCAAAAAAAGTAGCACGGTAATTTCAGCTGAACAAATAAAGGGACTTTATGGTGAACTGTATTTTCTTGACACGATTCTTGCGGGAAAATACGGCATTAACGATGCCATAAGGTCTTGGAGCGGCACAGACGGGATGGCTAAGGACTTTTCCAAAGATTTGAACTGGTTCGAAATCAAATCGGTTTCGGTTTCTTCTGTAAGTGTCAAGATTTCATCGGTGTCGCAATTGTCATCAGAGGTACCGGGACATCTTATAATAATAAAACTCGAATCAATGTCTCAGATGTTTGCTAATGGCAAATCGAGCATTGGTGAGATGTTTCAAAGCATCTTGAAGAAAATTGATATGGACGAGATGAGAGAGTTATTCCTTAGTAAAATTCAGACCTATGGCATCAGCCTTACCGATGACTGTTGCTCCGAAAAATTTAATGTTGTCTCGTTGCATTCATACCTTGTTGACAATGAATTCCCACGCTTACTCGAAGGAGACATAAAGTACAAAGAGATTTGCAAAGTTAGCTATGAACTTATTATCAACTCTCTGGAGCGCTTCAAGGAGGTATAACTGATGGACTTGTTGGAATATAGAGAATATTATGTGAACCAAATCAAAGCGACCGCTATGGAGGAAGAACGCTATAATTATGAGGTCTTTATTGATTTAGTCACTGAAATAATGATTAGCGATTGGTCGTTGTTGTCTTCCATCGACCAGTGTCATTTCTCTGTGCCAACAGGCACTCGTGCGTTCAAGAGTATGCTTATCCACGCAGGTTCACTTGAATTGTCAACGAACACGATAAATTTACTGTATGCGGACTTCAACGCGGATGAGATTGTAAACATCACCAATACGGATATCAGCACTCATAGTACTCAGATGGTTAATTTTGTTGAGAATGCCATCAAAGGATATTTTGCTAATGGTGAACAATCAAATCCCGCGGTTCAACTTGGCCTTGATATTAAGCGTAATACTGCTGACATATACAAAATTCATCTTTTTTTCATCAGCACCAACCAACTCAGCAAGCGTGTAAAGAATATTGACTTGGATGATGTTCAATTCCAAGGAAGGACCTACAAGGTCGAGTTAGATGTAATCGACATAGAAA
>JAQSXG010000093.1 GCA_029256785.1 Neobacillus sp. | reverse complement strand
GTGTATTGCTTATAAAAGGTCATTGTGATAAAATAACTTTTGGTTCTTATTGTAATTATTTTTAATTTCACAAATTACTTCAATAATATCATACCAAATAACACTTGAGTTGTCAATTAATTAGATTAAAATTTTTCTGGGGAGTGAAAGTATATGAGCGATGTTCAGAATTGGGACTTGCGAATGGAGCAGAACCGAGTAGATTCTATAGTTAAACAAATTGATAAGAAAACTAAAAAACTCCAGAAAAATGCAGGCAAGGTTGGTACAGATGTATTAGAATTGCGTAGAGACTTTTGGGAGGATGTTACGGTTAATGTAGACGATCCCGATGATAAAATAGAAACAGCTGCAAGTATTAAGCAGCAAGCAGAGCTACTATCTGAGCGAGAGAGAACCTACAAACATACCGAAAAAGAGTTAAAAACACTTGAACGTTTACGGAATTCTCCTTACTTTGGAAGAATTGATTTTCTTGAGAATGGTGAGAAACATGCTGACCAAATCTATCTTGGAATTGCTTCGTTTATGGATGAGGAAGATGAGAACTTTCTAATTTATGACTGGCGTGCTCCGATATCAAGCATCTATTACGACTATTCTCCAGGTCCTGCCCGATATAAGACCTTAGATGGGATGATTGAAGGGGAGATGCAGTTAAAACGTCAATTTATCATCAGAGGTTCAAAAATTAATGCGATGTTTGAAACGGGTGTAACGATTGGAGACGAAATGCTACAAGAGGTACTTGGAAATAATGCAAGTTCACAAATGAAGAGCATCGTTGCAACAATCCAGGCCGAGCAAAATCAAATCATTCGCAATGAGCGGAGCAATCTCTTAATCGTGCAAGGTGTTGCTGGGAGTGGTAAGACATCCGCTGCTTTACAGCGTGTGGCCTATTTGCTCTACCGTTACCGAGAGACATTGAAGTCTGAAAACATTATGTTATTTTCTCCGAATCCTTTATTTAATAGTTATGTATCAACTGTGCTTCCCGAACTTGGGGAAGAAAACATGCAGCAAGCAACTTACATGGAATACTTAAACAAGCGTCTTGGTAAGAGTGCAGTAGTGGAAGACCCTTTTGAGCAAATGGAATACTTACTTAATAAAATAGGGAATCAAGATTATCTGATACGAGTAGAAGGAATTAGCTTTAAGGCAAGTCTTCAATTTAAGCAACTGATTGACGATTATGCAGCTGAGTTAGCTACTGAAGGAATCCTGTTTAGGAATTTAGTCTTTAGAGGAGAAGTAATCATCTCTAAGGAGTCGATAAATGAGTATTTTTATTCATTAGACAGAAGTTATTCAATCCCTAATAGGATGGAACTTGTGAAGGAATGGTTGTTAAGGGAATTAAAGCGGAGAGTGAAAAAGGAACGCACAAAAAGTTGGGTCGAGGAAGAAATACAACTTCTTGAGAAGGAAGATTATTTAGAAGTTTTTCAGCAAATGGAGGAGAAAAACAACTATACCCAAAACTCCTTTGATGATTTTGAATTGGAACAAAAGCTCCTTGCGAAGATGGTAGTAAAACAAAAATTCAAGCGGTTGTTTTCTCAAGTAAAAAAACTGCATTTTTTCGATTTACTTGGGCTTTATCGTCAGTTATTTGAGAGGCTGTCTGAGGAACAATTATCATTAACTGATAATTGGCAGCAAATTTGTTTTCAGACGGTTGAAAAAATATCGAATAGAGAAATTTCCTATGAAGATGCTACTCCAATTGCATATTTACAAAATTTAATTGAGGGACGAAGCTCTAATACTTTAATCCGCCATATTTTTATTGATGAAGCTCAAGATTATTCACCCTTTCAATTTGCCTTTATTCAAAAGTTGTTCCCATATAGTAAAATGACTCTTCTTGGTGATTTTAATCAAGCAATTTTCTCAGGGGTAACAGGTTCAGCAACTGTTTTAACTGATTTTGTTGGGGACGGGAAAGAACTTGAGACATTTAATTTGACAAAAACGTATCGATCCACGCAGGAGATAGTCGAATTTACGAGGGCCTTGATTGAGGGAGGAGAAATGATTGAACCATTTAACCGTCCAGGTAAGAAACCGAGTATAGTTAATGCTGAAACAAAAAAACTAGAAAACCTAACAAAAAATAAAATTCTAGCGTTCCAAAAAGAAGGACATCGGACGATAGCGGTCATATGTAAAACCGCAGAGGAAAGTAAAGTTATGTACGATGCACTCAAAAAGGATGTGCCGGCATTGTTAATAGAAAAAGGCACTATTTCTTATGAAAAGGGAATTCTTGTCATTCCATCTTATCTAGCGAAAGGCATTGAATTTGATGCAGTTATTGTTCATGATAGTTCCATGTACAAGAGTGAAAATGAGCGCAAATTATTTTATACTGTATGTACGCGTGCGATGCATGAACTACATATGTTTGCGACGGATGGAATAAGTCCATTGATGAAAGAAATATCTAAAAATTTATATGAGCTAGAAGATTAATAAAAATCTAAAGGAAAATAAAAGGCAAAAGGCAGCATCATGTGCTGCCTTTAGAGTTTTAGATATTTTTCCATTGTTTTTGAACTTGTAAAAATGCCAGTTGGTATACTTCTTCCTCTGATGTATTCCGATTAGCTATGACATTTGTTAAATAACTTTTTCCTTCAAATGTAACTTTTACATTAATTTGTACCATTAATATCACCTTTCTATTCTTAAAGTTTTTTTAAATAAAAATAACCGTATTTGATATAATTTTTACCTATGAGGAGGGGATGGGTTAACATGATGTATTTTGAAGAAATCACAAAAGAAACACTATATATCGCTCAAGAAATCGTCAATTCAAATCCTGAGTATAATGAGTGTGAAAATGGAAACGTAAATAGATCACCTTCAGAAATAGAGGGTGAATTTTTAAATCCTAAAACCACTAGTGTATTTGTTAAGTTAGATGATACGTATATAGGAGTTATCGATTATTTAATGGAGAATCCAAAAGACAACTGTCCGTGGTTGGGATTATTGATGATACATAGAGATTATCAAGGATATGGTTTTGGTCAACAAGCGTATGCACTGTATGAGAATGAGATGCAAAGTCGAGGTGTGGAGCGTGTTCGCATTGGTGTTATAAGTGAAAATACAAAGGCACATCGTTTTTGGATGAAATTAGGGTTTCTATATATTAAAACAGCAATCTGGGAAAATGGCAAGGAAATTTTTTGTTATGAGAAAAATTTATAATAAAAAACTTCCCGAAGGAAGTTTTAAACTTCAAGTAACATGAATTCTTCTGCAAATTTATGCACTTGATTTTTGTCTATTTTATTTTTTCTAATGGATGATTCTGCGAGTAATAAAACAGCTTGGAAGTTGTTGTTTCTCTTTAGATCACGAATTGATACGTCTCCATTCAGTAATTGAATAGCAAGATCTCTGATGTCTTGACTCTTTGAAGTATGATACAGGAAGAAAGCGATACATGTAACTTTATCCATAGTTAACACTCCTCATATCAAGAATCGAACATTTTCTTATTCATTCGACTTCTATCTTATATTTTCCTGCTAATATTCAGAAAAATCACAATAAAGATGAAAATAACGAAATATAAAGACTGATGTAAGAGTTAATTTGTTGAATATTGCTTATTTGGAGTGATTTTTATATAATATTGTAGGGATAAAGAATATGAGGATTTTTTGGAATTTTACCTTTCGTCCCGATTGGGAGGAAAGGTTTTTTTACATAAGATTTGGAGGTAATTAGGAAATGAAACAAGCCTTGATAAAGGAATTATACAGAAATACTGAAAGTTTTGTTGACCAACAGGTACAATTATCTGGATGGATACGAACAATTCGTGACTCGAAGACTTTTGGTTTTATCGAATTAAACGATGGTAGTTTTTTTAAAGGTGTTCAGATTGTATTTGATGAACAATTAGAAAATTTTAAAGAAATTACGAAACTTCCAATCAGTTCTACAATTAAAGTAGTGGGAGATTTCATTCATACGCCACAAGCGAAGCAGCCATTTGAAATTAAGGCAACCAACATTGTGATAGAAGGAACATCAAATGTTGATTACCCATTACAAAAGAAAAAGCATTCCTTTGAATATTTACGGACTATTTCACATTTAAGACCGAGAACAAACACCTTCTCTGCTGTCTTTCGGGTGAGATCACTAGCATCCTATGCTCTGCATAAGTTCTTCCAGGATAAAGGATTTGTTTATGTACATTCACCGATCATTACAGGTAGTGATACGGAAGGTGCGGGGGAAATGTTCAGAGTAACAACGCTCGATATGGACAACCCTCCGAAAAATGAAGAAGGAAAAACAGACTTAACAAAGGATTTCTTTAATAAAGAAACCAACCTAACAGTTAGCGGTCAATTATCTGCTGAAGCATTTGCATTGGCATTCCGTAATGTTTATACTTTTGGACCAACATTCCGTGCTGAAAACTCCAATACTGCTAGACACGCGGCAGAATTCTGGATGTGCGAACCAGAATTAGCATTCGCTGAACTTCCTGATATTATGGACCTTGCGGAAGAAATGGTGAAGTATGTGATTGGATATGTACTTGAAGAAGCTCCTGAAGAAATGAATTTCTTTAACAGCTTCATTGAAAAAGGATTATTAGAACGGTTGAATAATGCCTACTCATCAGAATTTATTCGCGTGACATATACCGAAGCAATTAACATTTTGATGGAATCGGGGGAAAAATTCGCGTATCCAGTTGAGTGGGGACTTGACTTGCAAACCGAGCATGAGCGTTACTTATGTGAGAAAGTTTATAAAAAGCCTGTTTTTGTTACTGATTATCCAAAAGAAATTAAAGCCTTCTACATGAGATTAAATGAAGATAATAAGACAGTTGCAGCTACAGACTTACTTGTCCCAGGAATTGGGGAATTAATTGGCGGAAGCCAACGTGAAGAGCGGGAAGAAATTCTAGCGGCTAAGATTAACGAACTTGAAATGAACGAAGAAGACTACTGGTGGTATCTTGAGCTGAGGAAATATGGTGCTACTAAGCATTCAGGCTACGGAATTGGTTTTGAGCGTTTAATTATGTACTTAACAGGAATGTCTAACATTAGAGATGTTATTCCATTCCCTAGAACAACCGGAAATGCAGATTTTTAGGATAAAAAAAGAAGACCCAGAAATGACTGGGTCTTTTTTGTAGTTATGAAAATTAATCTTGACTTTGTAATTCTTCCTCGAAGAAAAAAGTACCTGGATGCTCCTTAACAATATAAGAATATCTTTTCATATTTTTCACATATTGAGATTTCAGTATGGTTACTGCCTCTCCTGTTTCTTTAATGCTGACAGTCTGACCGGCTTTGAAACGATTATTTAAACTTCTCAAAAAAGACACCCCTTTTTTAATTCCAATTTAATTATACCATAAATTCTAGAAATACTAATGAGAGGAAAAATTGTAGTTTTTATTCTTTTAAAAATTTGTGTGAATAACTGGAAAAATCACCATATCTTTCAATTATAAGGTTTCTATGTTATGCTCTACTAAAAGCGAGGTGTCACTTTGACTAATTTTAAAGCAAGTAAGAGTAACCTAGAAGAGCTATTATTAAAGAACAACATGGATCTTGATCACTTGGAAAAGAATACTAGTATCCCACGAAGTCAATTGGACAGTTATATGTCTAAGAAAGTTATGAGTTTGAGTACTGCCATGACCATTTCAAAGGAATTGAATTGCCAGATTGAAGATTTATACGTATGGACATCGGAAGAATAGTTCATGCGTTTCTTTTTGTTTTCTGAAATAATTTAGGGTGCTTAATAACAAGTAAACTGCCTAAGCAAAGGGACTTGTTCACTTGATTATTGTACCCATATTTGATATGCTGTATAAGAATTATTTTTGTTCGGTAGGAAATAAAGGGAAGAACGATTTACTGCTTTTTCGCCTTGATATCACTAAGAGCAAGAATAGTAATACAATGTGTGGATCACACACAAGGAGGCAACAAACATGGAAAATGGTAAAGTAAAATGGTTTAATGCAGAAAAAGGTTTTGGATTCATCGAACGTGAAGGCGGAGAAGATGTATTCGTACATTTCTCAGCTATTCAAGGCGAAGGCTTTAAATCACTTGATGAAGGTCAAGCGGTAACTTTTGAAGTTGAGCAAGGTGCTCGTGGACCACAAGCTGCTAACGTAGTTAAAGCTTAATAAAACTTCTAAATCAGAACGGACCCATTTTGGGTCTGTTTTTTTTTATGCTTTGGTTGTGTTAAGGATTAGGTTAAAAGCGAAGTGCCTGGAGCTCCAATTAACAAACAAGTTACACAGCCAGAAAAAATTGGTTAATTTTACTGATAATTAATTATTATTGTAAAAAACTATTTAGTTTACTTTACAAGAAAGAATCGATATTATTCACTAAGATATACTTTTTATGTTTTAGGAGGATACCTTTATGCAGGCTCTTGGAATGATCTCCGGATCCCTTATCATAGTAGTTGCTTTTAACCTATTCCTAATCCCGCACGAGGTATTAAGTAGTGGACTTAGTGGACTTTCTATGATCATTGGAATTGTTTCCCCTATCAATACAGGGGTGGCCAATTTTCTATTAAATTTACCTTTATTAATCGTGGGCTATAAAATGCTCGGCAAAAAATTTATTCTCAATACGATTTTTTCTGTGGTCATTATTTCTCTTGGGCTTTATGTGGTACCTGTTCATTTAATTGCAGAGGATGCAATACTCTCCTCCATCTTTGGTGGGGCTTTAACGGGGCTAGGAGTTGGGATTGTCTTTCGTTGCTCAGCATCCACAGGCGGGTTTGATATTATAGGAATGATTGTTTCTAGGAAAAGGGATTTCCCAATCGGGACATTACTTTCTGGTATGAATGCAGTTGTAATCGTCATTTGCGGGTTTTTGTTTAATTGGGATTCGGCACTACTAACATTAATTTCTATTTTTGTGACCGGTAAAGTGGTAGATGCGATTTATACTGATCATGCAAAATTAACGATAATGATAATTACAGACAAAGGCGACGAAATGCGTGAGCATTTGTTATCAAACCTCTATCGCGGGTTAACCATTATGGATGGTGTTGGTGGCTATTCAAAGGACAAACGCAACATTCTAATGACAGTAATTTCTCGCTATGAGTTAAATGAAGTGAAAAACCTTATTACAGAGGTTGATACGGGTGCTTTTGTGAATATTACTGAAACGATTGAAGTAATGGGACTGTTTCATCGTCCTAGCCCTCATTAAATCAAATTTATTTCAAAGAGGCTGCAACTTTCAATAGTGCAGCCTTTTTGATTTTACAATAATTAATTATTAATGTATTTTTCGAAAACATAGCCAAAGTCTTTAATGCTATATTGTTTTTTGCTGTCTTCTAACCACTGAAAAGCAGCTTGGTTTAACATTTTAAATTGGACTACTAGGTTATTATCTGAACTCGTTACCCGGCCAAGAGTAGTTGAGGCAATATCAAGACTTTGTCGTGCATATTGAAGAGAAATCTCATTTTCATGAGTAATTTCAGAAATTTTTATCAGCGCTTTGTAAAGGTCTTTCACTTCTTCAATATGTTTCTTGTGAACATCAATAGAGAAAGGTTGTGAACCAATCTTAAATTTAATTTCTACATCCAAATCTACTGTTCCAGCAGTTTCCAATTTAACTTCAGAAATTTTGTTGTTAACGTAACTGTATCGATACAGCATTCGCTTTTTGCTAGTAGCACTCGTACCGTCAAGGTGGATAAGAGCATTATTTGTAAAGCAATACTCATCCGACTTTGACTTTATTAAAAAGTAAATCTTCTCGTTATCCTCGTGCATAACATAATCGTCAGCATCAACCTTATCATAATTCTCCGGTTTAATAACTGAACCAACATCACTTAACCCTAAAATATCAGCAGCAACTTTACCAAACATTGTCTCAACCTCACTTAAATTTTTTATGTTCATTCAGTTTTACGGTTTAAGAAACATAAAGGTTTCAAACCTTAGTGGATGTCAAAACAATTTATGTGCTAGTTACGAGTAATATTCTATTGAATTAGTAGTAGGATGATTAAAATACTTTGATTTAACAATATTTAATTATGTGCCATTTTTTCTAACAGAAGGGGATGTAAGGCATTTGTTTTATCAATATAGATAAATCCATCATAACGATAACTCATAACCGAAGGAACATAATTTCCGTATTGTTCATATTCTTGGCGGTATACAACCCCAATCGCTCGGTGACCAATTGTTTTATTAAAATGTTCTCTATTGTCATCGGTGAATATAAGGTACTTATTAAAGGGACCAGATATATGCATGAGATTTTCCCAGCTTTTGGGCTGAGCAGGAGGGACATTGGTTATTTTGAAATCTGTACCCCACTCTTCTGATGCGATGACTGTACCGCTATTAGTACCAAAGCCAATAATAAAAACATCCTCTGGCCGATTTTGTTCCCTTACTAATTGACCTACATTAACCATGCCTGCCTTTTTCATATCGGTTGCACGAGCATCGCCGACATGGGTATTATGCTCCCAGATAATAACTTTTGCATCATCACCATAAAATCTAGTGACAGAATTTAAAGACTCAACCATATGCCTGTCTCGGATATTCCATGATTCAGAGTCACTAGTGACCATCGTGCGATAATATTTCTCGGCATTGGCTGCAACAAGTGCATTAACCTCCATATTTAAGATGCTTTCCTGATCATCGTCATATTTCCATTTGTTTTTTTGGATGGTTGCAAGGAGAGCAAGTGATTCCTTTATACAGTCATCTGAAAGATAACCGGCCGATACTGCATAGGTTTCATTATTGCGGTTGAAGGGCTCAAAACATGCAAATGCATTTTTTGCTTGTTTTAGTCCGGAAGATCCTGTTTTTTCTAGGTAATGAATAATTTCGTCCATACTTTCCCACAGACTATAGACATCAATCCCATAAAATCCAACTTTTTTGTTTCGCTGTGGTTTTTGATTATATATTTTCAACCAATCGATTAGGTCGACTATTTCTTGATTTGCCCACATCCACGTTGGCCACCTATTAAATGCTTCCAGTACTTCTGTAGTGCTTATTCTATTAGAGTCTATACCCTTTATGTACCTATTGATGCTTTGGCAGGATGGCCAGTCACCTTCAACGGTAATAATGGAGAAACCCTTTTCCTCAATTAACCTTTTAGTTAGTTGTGCACGTACCGTATAAAACTCAGAGGTACCATGAGAGGCTTCACCAAGGAGCACATATTTTGCATCGCCAATTTGTTTTATAAGTGGATCAAGATCTTCAACTGTTACAAAGGGTTTTGCGAGTTTTCTTATAGAATCAAGCAAAAATACCACTCCTTATTATTCGTTAAATTCATTATGTAGTTAATGTTCCCATACTCCGTCTTAACTAATACTCGTAGAAAAAGGGCAAATTAATTATTTATTTTGAAGAATTCACCAATTCGTCACAAAGAGGTGATTAGGTGGGTTAGTCTGGTGGTATAATAAAAGTGTAAAGAAGAAATTAAAAAATTAACTTCTTAGGAGACTCAGCCATAAGTGTTCGTTCCGTGTGAACGAGTAATTGGTTTTTCCTTATTAACTATTTGGTTAGTGGAGCGATGTTTAACTGAAATGGCTAGGATTTTAACAGAACCTGCTCACTAGTAAATGAGGTAACCGCTATCTTCAAATCAAAGTAGTGTTATTGAGTTTTGGGAGTAAAGTGTAACTTATCCACCTATTAGTAGTTAAATACGTAGGTAAGTTCCTCAAACCAAAAGGACCCTTTCTAAAATTAATCTGGAAGCTTCCTAATTGTGAAGAAACCTAAAAATTTTTGAAAGAAAGAGTCATAAAATCCAATAAACACTTAAATAGTGAAATCTAACTATTTAATACTAAGAAAATGAAGTAGTGCTCAGCGAGTGAGTAATTAACGTTAAGATTTTTACTGATTAGACAACTTGATAAATGAATTTACTTTATCTTGTTGATCAATCAATCCTATCACCATCCAGAGACAACATTGCCAAGATACGAATCAAATATAGGATTTGAGTCAAAGGGTAACATGCTGTATTTGGTTGTTTCATTTGGGAATTTGAATTCCATTACAACATATGTGAATTAATTCCTGCAACGGAACAGCACACATCGGCTAAGCATTCCAACTTCTATTAGATCGGTAAAAGGACTAAAAAGAAGTGTAGGAAATCTACATTGGCTGATGCATGGTTGGGTCCCCTAAGATGTTAATTTTCCAAGGAGCTGTCTCTTAATTGAGGCGGCTTCTTTTCATTATCCTGATAAATTTACCGATAGGAAGTTGCATATTGTTGAAGTATTAAGCAGGAAATTTGATATAATAGAAAATAAGGAAAATTATGAAAGGGGCAGATTAATGTCAGAAATCCAACCAATGGGTTTAAATGAACAGCAGGAAAGAGTCATGGGAAATGTTAAAATCCAACATCGTAGCATGACTAAAAGTAAATTTATTCAGCGGATGCTACTTATCACCTTTGGTGCAACCTTAATGGCCGTTGGTCTAGAGATATTTCTCGTTCCAAACCATGTCATTGATGGGGGAATTGTAGGAATTTCTATTATCCTATCGTATTTAACCGGTTGGAAATTAGGACTTTTTATTTTTATTCTTAATATTCCTTTTTTCTTTATAGGTTATAAACAAATTGGAAAAACTTTTGCTATCTCCACACTCTATGGAATCCTCGTTCTTTCTATTGCAACAACTTTACTTCATCCAGTACCTGCTTTTACCGCTGATATCTTACTTGCATCCGTGTTTGGGGGCATCATTCTCGGAATAGGGGTAGGAATTGTAATCCGCTACGGCGGTTCACTTGATGGCACAGAAATTCTAGCAATCCTTGCTAATAAGAAGCTTCCTTTTTCAGTTGGCGAAATTATTATGTTTTTTAATATTTTTATACTTGGAAGTGCAGGCTTTGTTTTCTCTTGGGATCGAGCAATGTACTCGATAATAGCCTATTTTGTCGCATTTAAAACAATAGATATTACCATTACAGGTCTGGATGAATCGAAATCTGTATGGATCATTAGTGACAATGCGAAGGAAATCGGTGAAGTAATAATGAATCGTCTCGGTCGCGGTGTTACCTATTTACATGGAGAAGGTGCTTACTCGGGTGATGAGAAGAAGGTTATCTTTTGTGTAATTAATCGATTAGAAGAGGCAAAATTAAAAGAAATTGTTACTGAAAATGACAAGTCAGCCTTCCTGGCGGTGGCGGATATTGCTGAAGTCAGAGGTGGAAGGTTCAAGAAAAGAGATATTCATTAGAAGTTTGCCGTTGGGCAAGCAGACTGGGGAAGCACAATCTTTGGGTGCTTCCCTTGTTTTTATGTAGAATCGAATTAAAACCTATAAATATTGGTGAATAATAGAAATCTTTTTTTTAAAAGTGTAATGATGAATACAAACAAAGAAATTACAGAGTGGTTTTATACCTACAACAAAGATATCTACCATTTCTTATTATACTATGTTGGTTCAGGTGACATAGAAGATTTGGTTCAAGATGTTTTTATACGTGCAATTAAAGGATTCGATTCGTTTCAATCAAAGTCCACCCCTAAAACCTGGCTCTTTTCTATTGCGCGGAACGTGGGTATTGATGAAGTTAGAAAAAGAAAGCGATCTAGAATTAAACACTTTATTGGAGGTGGGGACTATGAACCGAAAGACGATACGACTCCTGAAAAAGTGCTCCAATTAAATGAAAATAATAAAAATCTTTATAGGGAAATACAAGCCCTAAAAAGTAATTATAGGGATGTTGTCATTCTTCGGGCTATAAAGGAATTATCTGTTTCTGAGACCGCTGCAGTCCTAAGTTGGAGTGAAAGTAAAGTTAGTACCACATACCATCGAGCCCTAAAGGCGCTAGGGAAAAAGAAGGAGGTTACTCAGTATGAATCCATACAAAGACTTGATTGAAGAGATAAAGGCGCTTCCAAAACCGAATTTCGAGAAGGAATTTGATCTTAATAAACAAAAACGTATTCATGATAACCTTATTCTTTTTTCTAAAAAGTACAAAAGAAAAGAAAGGAGGAGTGTATTTATGAAACGTTTTTACTTAGGACTTACAGGGGTTGCGGCCATGTTTTTATTTGCATTTTTACTTCTACCAAATATAGACAACAGCGAACCTAAAACCGGTTCCAAAGAACAGGATCCTCCAACGATTGAAAAGGACAATATAATAACCGAGCCAGAACCCATTACACCTGTTCAAGATGAAAAGATCACCAACAACAATATCACGGAAGAACAAGTTCTTCAATGGGCAAAGGAGTTCCCCTCTGAGCATGATTTTCGTAACAAGTTAATTTCTGAAGGTTTTACTGAGCCGGTGGGGGGAGTAAAACAAGCGTCGTTAGCAGGAAATGGTACAATCGTTGTTTATGGAGATATTGAATGGTATGAATATGATGGGAAATATTTAATCTGTTATTATCAAAATGGTGAGTTGTTCTTAGGTCCAAACCTTTACCCACGTTTTGAATCCATTGAAACATGGAACGAAGAGCTTGAGGAAAAGCTTGGTAGATATCCAGATGAATATAAAGGTTATTGGACTAAGGAAGGGAATTAATTTTATGAAGGATATTCATTAGCAGCTTGCCTAAAGGCAGGCTTTATTTTTTGCTTTCTTTTTCGATATTAAAGTGATATCATAATGATATAGGAAATAACGATTAAGGGAGTGGTTAAATTGAAGGAAAAAGATATGTTTAAAATGAATGGGTTTTTGGGTGTTTTATTGTTTCTTTTATTTGCTGCAATAACTGGATTATCGGTCAGACAGTTTATCATAAACAATGAAGTGATTATGCTCATCGTTGGGATTGTTACTGGCCTAGTATCCTTTCTCCTATTAACAGGTTTTACGATTATCCAGCCAAACCAATCGAAGGTTTTTACATTGTTTGGTAGTTATCTTGGTGTAATTAAACAGGAGGGTTTTTGGTTATCGATTCCCCTAACCGTTAGAAATACTGTATCCCTTAGGGTAATTAATTTTAACAGTGATAAGTTAAAGGTAAATGATTTAGAAGGGAATCCAATCGAAATTGCTGCAGTTATTGTCTATAAGGTGTTTGATGCAGCAAAAGCTGTGTTTGATGTTGAAGATTATAAAGAATTCGTTCATACCCAAAGTGAAACAGGATTACGCCATATTACAAGCCAATATCCTTATGATAATTTTAATAATGATTACGAAATTTCATTAAGACAACATTCTGAAGAGGTCGGGGATGAGCTAACAAAGGATTTACAAAAAAGGTTCAATTTAGCGGGTGTTGAAATCATCGAGGCGCGAATTATGCATCTGGCATATTCTAGTGAAATTGCACACGCAATGCTGCAAAGACAGCAAGCGAAAGCTGTATTAGCAGCAAGGAAAGTCATTGTTGAAGGAGCAGTATCAATGGTGAAATCGGCAATTGATCAACTTAGTGCGGAAGAAATTGTCGAGCTCGATGAGGAAAAAAAGGCACAAATGGTAAATAATTTAATGGTCGCTTTAGTATCCGATAAGGGGAGCCAGCCGGTAATCAATACAGGAACGATATATTAGGGTTGTGAAATAATGGCTGAAAAGAAACGATTTTTATTGCGTATAGATCAGCGTGATTATGATGCTCTTGAAAAATGGGCAGACGATGAATTGAGAAGTGTGAATGCTCAAATCGAGCTAATAATAAAAAAGGCGTTAAAAGATTCGGGCAGACTTAAGAAGAATAAGTGATTTTGTCGGAATCGGAAATAATCAAGAAATCCTACTCATTTTATGTCGTAAAGTGGTGAAAAACACTCTTGGCAATTATCGGTAATTGTCGGAGAATGCGCTTACCTAGGAAATATTTATACAAATATCAGCAATTATTTCCCTAAAGAAGAGATGACAAGTAGTAGATGTCATCTCTTTTTATTACTTCCATGTCAAAAAATAAGTTCATAAACTTCATTTAGTTGATAGGCACGTGTATGATCTTCTGATTCTTTTGCGTGCTTAATTTCATTAGGCAGCAGTTTATTCAAAAAGTCCATTTCCTCTTGGTTCAATTGTCTAACAAAGGAACCCTCAGAGGTAAAGTTTTCATCGGTTAATTTTCGATATAAATGCTGTGCTTCAGAGTATTTCTCCGTGTAATTTGATAAAATTTCACGGAGGTAACCCAAGGTTTTATCCATAGCTAACACACATCCTTTCACAGGGTTATTTTTTCAACGAGGAACGAATTATATACATAAAGACCAAACTACTTTGCATTGTTTTGTCTTAAATGGTGACCTTAAAGGAATAAGCCTATTGAATATAAGGGATTGAGAAGAATAGGGGGGGGAGCAATGTTTAGACATATGGTAAGAGTCGTCCCAAATCTTTTTACAATCGGTAATTTATTAAGTGGTGTGTTTTCAATTACATCTAATATGAATGGATATATACCAATGGCGTCCATGTTTATTTTTTTATCTGCTATTTTAGATTTTTTTGATGGCCGGATTGCCAGGAGATTAAAGGTTAACAGTGAGTTTGGTGTTGAACTTGATTCCTTAGCTGATATTGTTAGCTTTGGAGTCGCACCAGCTATCCTCTTTTATTCTTTAACAACACAATCACCATTCACGACGATTGCATTTATGTTATTCCCAACAATGGGGGCATTAAGGTTGGCGAAATTTAATATTAAACCTACCATCGGACATTTTATTGGTTTACCCATACCTGCAGCAGGTTTAGTGATGGCAACGATGGGGATGTTTTATTATAGTAATACAATGATTACGATCATTCTCGGTCTGCTTATGGTCAGCCCCATTCGAGTGAAAAAACTTTAATCAATTGTAAACAAATAACAGTACAGCACTTGATTGCCATTCATACTTAAGCAATAAGTGAGCAGATTAAGAGAATGAGGGGGTATCTTTATGGTTCCCTTTCAAGTATGTTTAAGGAGTGCTGCGGATGAGAAACTTTAATGATTTTCCTTCCTTTCCTATGCTGACAAAGAAACGAAAATATGGAGGGACGATGTGGGCTTCATTTATTGGTCTTGGAATAAGCGCACTCGTCTATGGTATAACAAAAGGGAAACGGAATGAGTATAAACCGCCACTGCAAAATATAGTTAAGACCATTAAGCCGCCTAAAGCAGATTTGGGTATGAGTGACTTAGCGCTAGCTGAATTCTCAGATGAATTATTAGCCAATGCATTAAAAAATGATAAGAAAAGATAAGAAAAAAAGTCCGCTTCGGCGGACTTTTTTAACTAATCTGCTTTTTACAATGGTGGAAAAGGTACTGCTCTAGGAGTGTATTCTATTACATCGGAAGATAACAATAATATAATTAAAAGGTTACCCATGGTTTTTGCTTGTATCAGAATTGGTTGATTATAATTATTTTTAAATTCAAAATCAGGTCCATACCAGCTAACGGTTGCATCCCTTCCAGGAGGAATATATGGAACATGCCTGCTATGCGAGAACCGTTGCACGATCTGCAAACCGGCACTATCTACTGCATTAAAAAGTGTTGATGATACCTGGCAAATCCCGCCCCCAATGTCTTCAGCGAATTCGCCCCTGACAATCACCTTTGCTTTTAAATATCCCTTCATTGCGGTTCTTTTTCCAACAACCTGGTTAAATGAAAAGGTTTCGCCTGGAAAGACTACATGATTATTAATGGCTTCTACTGCTAACTGAATATTATTTGATCTCTTCATATTTCTAGGATTAAAAGAAGTGATATACCGTCCAATACGAATTCCGCGAATATTCGCCATCAATTCACTATCAACCTTTGGATAAACTTCCATCATGGGTAATTCTAGGTTTTCCAACCGATGGCCCAAAAAATAATCATAGAATTTTTCAGTAAATGCCTGTTCATTCAAACGAAAGCCAACCTTTTCAGGAATGATATTTCCGTATTTATCCAACCCTGCGTTTATGGGGGGAGTGGAAACTTGTTTATTTAATTGTTTGATTAACTGACTGTAATTGTTTGAATTAATTATGGGAATACCAGATGGTGTAACTGAAAATTCCTCTCGGGTGACAATGGTAATAGGCTGTCCATCCTTAGTTAGTACTAAGCTATCTGGAGGTGGAACGGAATGAACCAATAACAAAGCCCCCATTATCCAAGCTAAAATCATATGCAAACCTCCTCACGATAATATGACTCAGAAATTGCCTTTTTATGTAAAGGGAGATTCATTTACCTTTATTAATTTAAAGTGTATATTGTGAGTTAATGTTATATTTTGAATAAAACGATTTCATAGAAGGTTAAGGATATTGGGTGGAAGAGGATAAGAGAATGGAAGCCCTATTCATAAAAAAAGTGTTGCTTTTTTTGTTTTGTAAAAAGGTAAAAAAATGCTGAAAAATAGTATATAATGTAGCAATAAACGATAAAAGCAAAGTGCTAGCATCTTGCTATTAATTTGATAGGAGTGTCTATCTTGGCAGAAAACGAACGAATTCAACTAAATGTGAGAATCTCAAAGGAAACAAGTGCGAAATTAGATGAAATTGTCGAGTATTATCAAGAGAACCTTAAGTTGGGAAGAGTATACAAAGGGGATGTTTTGACAGATATTGTTGAAAAGTCCTATGAAGTTATGAATAAGCAAAAGAGATCATTTAAGAGATTTTAAATCTATTTAAAAAAGGATTTATCCTTTTTTTTTATTTTGTTTTTATTTGTTAGAATATTAAGAAAAGAATTTGAATATTTAATATCTGGAGGTATAATATTAATTGTAACATACCAACTGGTTAGTATGTAGAAAGAGGTGGATGTATTGGATTTTTCATATTCTAGCAAAGTTAAAGAGTTACAGCTGAAGTTAACAGACTTTATGGAACAGCATGTTTATCCTAATGAGAGCGTGTATGAACAACAAGTTAGTGAAGGAGATAGCCGTTGGAGTGCCGTTCCCCCAATTATGGAAGAGTTAAAGGAAAAAGCGAAAGCAGACGGACTTTGGAACTTATTCTTGCCGGAAAGTGAATATGGTGCCGGATTAACTAACCAAGAATATGCGCCACTATGTGAGATTATGGGGCGTTCCATGATAGGTCCTGAAGTTTTTAACTGCAGTGCCCCTGATACTGGAAATATGGAAGTAATTGTTCGTTATGGTACCCAGGAGCATAAAGAAAAATGGTTAAAACCTTTATTAGCAGGAGAAATTCGTTCATGTTTCTCAATGACTGAACCTGAAGTGGCCTCATCTGATGCTACAAATATTGAAACAAGGATAGAAAGAGATGGCGATGATTACGTCATTAATGGCCGTAAATGGTGGTCCTCGGGTGCAGGCGATCCGCGCTGTAAAATTGCGATTGTGATGGGAAAGACAGATTTCAACGCTAGTCGTCACGAGCAACAATCCATGATTCTCGTACCACTTGATACGCCAGGGGTAAAAATTGAGCGAATGCTTCCGGTTTTTGGTTATGATCATGCCCCACATGGTCACGCAGAAATTACCTACGAGAATGTACGTGTTCCTGTAGAAAATATTCTTTGGGGTGAAGGTAAGGGATTTGCTATTGCCCAAGGTAGGCTGGGTCCAGGAAGAATCCACCATTGTATGAGATTAATTGGAGCGGCAGAAAGAGCGCTTGAACTTTTATGTAAGCGTGTACAAGAAAGAGTAGCCTTTGGTAAACCGCTTTCGAGTCAAGGTGTTATTCGTGAATGGATTGCAGATTCAAGAATTGAAATTGAACAGGCCAGACTGCTTACATTAAAAGCGGCTTATATGATGGACACAGTTGGTAATAAAGAGGCAAAAACAGAAATTGCGATGATTAAAGTAGTTGCACCGAATATGGCATTAAAGGTAATTGATCGTGCTATCCAGGCATTTGGTGGGGCAGGAGTATCAAATGATTTTCCACTTGCTGCACAATGGGCAAATTCAAGAACCCTGAGATTGGCGGATGGTCCGGATGAAGTTCATCGTGCCCAGCTTGCTAAGCTGGAGTTAAGAAAGTACCAGTAAGGAAGGGCTATCGGTGACCGCCGTCGAATGTATTGTTTTGTAGTAAGACAATAGTGAGGGGCTGTGATTAAAATGAGGTTAGTAGATAAGGTGGCAATTGTTACTGGTGGAGGCTCTGGTATTGGGCGCGCTGCAGCTATCCGTTTTGCAAAGGAAGGTGCAAAGGTTACTATTGCGGACATTGACTCCACAGGTGGCGAAGAGACCCTTGGCTTGATAAGGGAATCAGGTGGAAAGGCAATTTTCGTCCAAACCGATGTAAGAGACTCCTATCAGATAAAAAAGTTAATTGATAATACTACAAGCACATATGAAGGTTTGCACATCCTGGTAAATAATGCTGGTATCGGCCATTCAGAAGTGAAGAGCATAGATCTTCCAGAAGAGGATTGGGACCGAGTAATAGACATAAATTTAAAAAGTGTTTTTTTAGGCATTAAGTATGCTGTTCCAGAATTAATCAAATCTGGTGGTGGAGCGATTATTAATACTTCTAGTTTACTAGGGTTAAAAGGTAAGAGTTACCAGGCTGCCTATAACGCATCAAAAGCAGGTGTGGTGTTATTAACACAAAATGCAGCACTTGAATATGGGAAGAATAATATTCGGGTTAATGCGATTGCTCCTGGTGTGATTGATACAAAGATTATTGAAAGCTGGAGGCAGAATGAACGAAAATGGCCAATCATTTCTCGTGCAAATGCACTCAGAAGAATTGGTACACCAGACGAGGTGGCAAATGCGATCCTGTTTTTAGCATCGGATGAAGCCTCTTTTATCACAGGTGCTACCCTTTCAGTTGATGGCGGGGGACTTACTTTTTAAAATTATGAATTGGAGGGAAACGAATGACGATTGAAAAAGCATGGTTAGCGCATTACCCGGAGTCGATAGCAAGTACAATCGCAATACCAGATAAACATCTAGGACAATTTCTTCAAGAAACAACTGTCAAATATCCTTCAAATAATGCCCTTTCCTTTTTTGGAAATAAAATAACCTATCAACAATTACTAGGAATATCACATGCATTTACTTCAGCTCTGCAGAATAATCAAGTGCAAAAGGGTGACAGAGTAGCCATTATGCTACCAAACTGTCCGCAATATGTCATGGCATATTATGGAATACTATCTGCAGGAGCAATCGTTACGCAATTAAATCCGATGTTAGTCGAGCGTGAAATTGAATATATACTTAATGATTCTGGTGCAGAAACCATTGTTGTGTTCGACGCCCTTTATCCAAGAGTGAAAAGTGTTCAAGCAAATACTAGCTTGAAAAATATAATTGTTGTTAGCTTGCAACCATCTGGTCAGGATTTCACGCCGGACTATAGCTTTGAAGGTTTCTTAGCGCGAGGCAACGGAAAAGTGAATCCAGTAACGATTGAACCTGAGCATGATATCGCTGTTCTCCAGTATACAGGCGGTACAACAGGCAGGTCGAAGGGCGCCATGCTTACGCATCGTAATATAGTAGCAAATGTCATTCAATCCTATGAATTCTTTAAAGAAGAAATGGAAATCGGAAAAGAAAAATGTTTAACAGTCATCCCGCTTTTCCATGTTTTTGGAATGACTTCTTGTATGAATCTTTCTATTTATACAGCGGCAGAGTCGATTATGCTTCCTAGGTTTGAATTAGAAGAGGTGTTAAACACGATAAAGAGTGAACAACCAACCATCTTCCCGGGTGTTCCAACCATGTATGTGGCGATTAATAGCCATCCTCGTGCCGAAGAGTATGGGATAAATTCAATAAGATCCTGTAATAGCGGCAGTGCACCGATGCCTGTTGAGTTACTCCGTGAGTTTGAAGCAAAAACAGGCTCGCAAATATTAGAGGGATACGGATTATCTGAGGCATCTCCGACCACGCACTGTAATCCACCATTTGCTGACCGGAAGCCAGGCAGTGTAGGTATTGGGTTCCCGAACACGGAATATAAAATTGTCGATTTAGCAACGGGAACACAAGAACTGCCTGCCGGTGAGCTTGGAGAAGTCATTATTAAAGGGCCGCAGGTAATGAAGGGCTATTGGAACATGCCAGAGGAAACAGCGAATACATTACGTGATGGCTGGCTGTTTACAGGAGATATTGCTAAGGTGGACGAGGATGGGTTTCTTTATATCGTTGACCGCAAAAAGGATATGATTATTGCCAGCGGCTTCAATGTCTACCCGAGGGATATTGAAGAAGTGCTCTATGAACATCCATCGGTTCAAGAGGCGGTTGTAATCGGCGTGCCAGACGCATACAGGGGAGAAGATGTAAAAGCGTATGTCGTCTTGAAAGCTGGAAAAACCGCAACGGAAGAGGAAATTATTATCTATTGCAAACAAAATTTGTCTGCTTATAAGGTTCCACGTCAGGTGGAATTTAGGGAGCAATTGCCTAAAACAGGTGTAGGGAAAATCCTCCGTCGTGCATTAAGGGATGAAGTAGTTAAAAAGTAGAGCGTGTGAGAAAATTAACTATTGTCCTAAAGGATGCAAAAAAGAATATGCTATACTTTTTAATAGACATATTACAGATTGCGAGGACATAAGCAGTGAAAGATAAAATTACGGAACAAAGCATAAGACTCTTTGAAAAAAAGGGTTTCACTGAAACATCCATTCAGGATATAGTTGAGGGTCTTGGAGTGACAAAGGGCACCTTCTACTATTATTTTTCTAGTAAAGAAGAACTATTAATGGACATTCATCTTGGATATATTAATCAACTATTGGATACGCAAGGGGAAATTTTGAATGAACTTATGAGCTGTAAGCAAAAGCTTTTTGAAATGGTTTATATGCTGATAAGAAATATTAAGATACAGGGACCCGCTGCAAAAATATTTTTTAGAGAAATGAAGAACTTAAGTGATGAGCGGCTTTCGATCATCGTACCAAAGCGTGATCAATTTAGAATGAACATTGAAAATCTTCTGATTGAGGGTATCGAAAAAGGGGAGTTTCGTGCGGATTTAAACGCTCACATTGTTACTTTTGGAATTCTTGGTACAGCCAACTGGAGCTATCAGTGGTTTAATCCTAATGGTGAATCGACTGATCGTGAAGTGGCTGAGATTTTTGTGAAAATGATTTTAGAGGGAATACAAGTTAACTAAAACGAGGGAAAGAGAGTTTGTTTAAGGGTAAGCTCTCTTTTCGATAATTACAGATATAAATGTGTTAGTATGAATGATTTCTAAGAGGTGAATGAATTGCACGAAATACAGATTACTGTTCGTTTTGGAGAAACAGATGCTCTAGGCCATATTAACAATGCGAGTTTTTTCATCTATTTCGAAGAAGCAAGGATACGTTTTTTTGAAACAATGGGTTACAAAATGAATACAGAGGATTGGAAATTTATCCTAGCATCAACAAAATGTGATTTTATAAGCCAAGGATACTTTAATCAGTCGCTTACCATTAAAAGCTATATTTCGAAGATTGGAACAAAAAGCTTTCAACTTGATCACGATATACTTGATACGAATACAGAAAAACTTATCGCAAAAGGTAATGCTGTTATGGTTCACTTTGATTTTCAACTGCAAAAAAGTGAACCGCTTCCTGAATTGCTAGTAGAAAGTCTAAATCAGCATCTTGTACATTCCTGAGCTGTTCGTAAACAACGAAGAGCCATCTTACACGTTAAAATAACTGAATTTTGTGAATTGAAGGAGGAGTTCTATGCCTCATCAGATGAGTAAGGATATGATCCCCGTTAGAAAAGGGGAAGAATTGAACCGATCAAGTCTTGAAAACTATTTACGTGCCAATATTTTTAATCTGCCAGGAAACCCTCTTGAAATTTTGCAATTTTCTGCCGGACATTCCAATTTAACCTATCAAATAAAAATAGGAGATTGGGAGGCAGTGCTTAGACGTCCTCCTTTAGGACCTGTTGCACCAAAAGCCCATGATATGGAAAGGGAGTTTAAAATACTATCAGAACTTAATCCAGTCTTTTCTGTAGCTCCTAAACCCTTATTATTCTCTAATCAGTTAGAAATAGTGGGTAGTCCTTTTTTTATTATGGAAAGAAAAAAAGGGGTGGTGCTTGATTCCTTTTTTCCAGAAGGGGTACGGGTTACAAAGGTGCTTTGTCAGCAGTTATCAGAGGTTATGGTTGATAAGCTTGTTGAACTCCATTCGATTGATTACAGGGGCACAGG
>JAQSXG010000092.1 GCA_029256785.1 Neobacillus sp. | reverse complement strand
CCGCGAACACAAAAAGGCAGACATGCGTCCTTAATGTATAAATTCATGAAGATGAAAACAACCTTCACTTGTAACCATCGCAAAACGTACTAACCATTCATTAAGAGCACCCTATTTTCTAATCTACAGACCAACCTATAATAACCTAGTAAAATAAGCAGTAGTATGGGATTTACGATTGCAGCATGCCAAAGCTCCCACCAGCCATAATTAAAATAACCCCATGGCTCAGGGAGTAAAGTTATGAGTTCATAACCTAGCATGAAAACTTCAAAAATAAAAATAAAGAGTAGCTTTTGTATGAGTTTTCCATTGTGCGGAAACCAATTTAGAAAAAATATATTAACGGGTGGTATTAATATTGTGTGAGGTAGGATTCCTCTCCAATCTACCTCTTTATCGAAATACCAATAGGCGTGATATTTAAACTCGATGACCGTATCAAATAATACTTGGGTAGCAATCGTAAACATCCATATATGAAGAATCTGGTTACCTGATAGGCTTTTATTTGTTTTAAAGCCGATGATGTTAAATGTAATAATAGCAATCAAAAGTCCAATCATTCGTAATCCTCTTTTTATTTTAAAATCCCCCAACTAAAAGATACTATACCAGAAAAATCCCTATTAGCTCAGTCTCTTCTTTGGTATAATATTTATATGAAAAGTATTTTTTTGAAACAATAGCATTCTTTCATTGGATTTCTGTATTTTTAGATAACTTTTTATAATAGGGGAGTAGGAGATGGAAATCCGTGATTAGAAAATTCGAATCACTTGAAGAATTAAAAAGAGGTATCTATTTATGGGTTGTTCCGTGTATCATCATCGCCCTCATCTCGAATACACTTTTGCAAAACTTTGATGGAAGTAATAAATTTGACTTTTATACTAACAATACCCTCTCCATTTGGTTCATTATCAGTTGGGTATTAACATACAAAAAGCGTTTTATCAAATTTGCCGAATACTCCAATCTACTATTAATTAGTTTTTATCATATAACAACCTTTTACGATGCTGTACGTAATTATATGGCAGTGTCAGGTGGGTCGCTAGGTGATTTTATCATTTGGATGCCACTCATAACGATTTTTTTCTTTTTAACTCTCGGGACGAAGCGTGGACTATATTTCTCAATAGGAATCTTTCTTACGACCTTTGTAACAGGAATTATGTATATAAACAGCCTCTCTTCCGAATCCATCGATTCAATTGGCCAATTTTACTTTGCAAACCTTGTCTATATTATTGTTCTATACTACGCCCAGCATATATTTAGGACATATGCAGACCTTGAAATGTTTAAAAAGTACGCCTACTTTGATACATTAACGAGTATTGCCAGTAGACTTCTAATAGACCAATGGTTAGAAAAAAAGCTAAAAGCTTTTAAAGAAAAACAGGAAAGTTTTTCTATCATTTTCTTCGATATTGATCATTTTAAAAATGTTAATGATAACTTTGGACATAAAGTGGGTGACGCCGTCTTAGTAGAATTATCCGACCTCATTCAAAGTCACCTAACCAATCGAGAGCTTTTTGGTCGATGGGGTGGGGAGGAGTTTATTATTATTACGCATGAAAAAGGTGAAGATACGCTGGAACTGGCAAAACATCTTAGAGCTATCGTTGAAGCACATGAATTTAAAGATGCAGGGCAGTTAACAGCAAGTTTTGGTGTAACTTGTTCGCAGTTTGGGGACAACATTGATTCCTTGTTAAATCGGGCAGATAAAGGTTTATACTATTCTAAAGACTGTGGTCGAAATTGTGTTAGCTATAGCGACTAATTCAAATATTATTAAAAAAACGTTGAGACAACTACAGTGTCTCAACGTTTTTATATAGGTTTCGTTTTATGGCAGGCGATTTTAAGAGTCTGTATACAAGATAGGAAGCGAGTGTTGCTTTAATTATATCTCCAGGAATATAAACAAGACTAACTTTAATGGTATCAATAATACCGATATTTGTTACAAATGACTGCACTGGAATTCCGATTAGATAAACTAAAAAAATGCCAACTGTTAAGTTTACGAGTAAAATCTTGTGTAACCTTAATGAACGAAAGCGATGAATAATGTACCCTAGTACAAATGCGACTAACGGATAGGAGAATAAATAGCCTGCACTCGGTCCGACGAATGCGCTGATGCCTCCACGCCCTCCAGGTAGCAAAGGTGCACCGGCAGCAACTATTAGTAAGAAAATGGCCATACTCCAAGCTCCTAATCTGGCACCCAAAACTCCACCTGCAAGTAGAACGCCAATGGTTTGTAGGGTAATTGGAACAGGTGTAAAGGAAAGCATGAGCGGAGGAACAAAACCCAATACCCCCATAAAAGCAGCAAGTAAAGCCACGTATGTAATGTCTAAAACCTTCATTTTTCCACTCCTCTGTTATGTTTTCTCAATTTTCATTTTATATTGGAGGTGAGCTATATGTCAACATGTTTTTCATTTTGGTTAACATATAGCGAAACTAGATAGTCTACAATTTTTTGATTATTAGAATAGTAAACACTTTTGCCTTTCAAAAGTATCTTCTAGATTTTATTAGAAAACAAAGTTATTTTTGTTATAGTTAGAATAAATGAAATTGAATAGAAAATTAACATTCTGGGGTAGTAACGGAAGAAAGGTTTAGACCATATAGGTTTATAAAGGGGACGGAGGTAAAAGAATGTCGTTATCACTGATTTTTGATATGGATGGTACGTTATTTCAAACAGACAAGATTTTAGAGATATCTTTAGAAGAAACATTTAAACATCTAAGAGCATTAAATCTATGGGAAAAAGAAACACCAATTGAAAAGTACCGTGAAATTATGGGTGTACCTTTACCTGTAGTATGGGAAACATTATTACCCGATCATTCAAATGAGATTCGTAAACGAACAAATGACTTTTTTAACAAAAAACTAATTGCTACTATTAACGAAGGCAATGGTGCACTCTATCCAAATGTGATAGAGGTATTTACCTATTTAAAAAAGAATAACAATTCTCTATACATAGCAAGCAATGGGCAAATTGAGTATTTGAATACGATTGTAAGATATTACAATTTAGATCAATGGGTGACTGAAACATTCAGCATCCAACAAATACAAACTCAAAATAAATCTGATTTAGTCGGTACAATCGTAGCCAAATATCATATTGAAAAAGGTGTTGTTGTTGGCGATAGATTATCAGATATAAACGCTGCCAAAAGCAATGGTTTACTCGCGATTGGTTGTAATTTTGATTTTGCCCAGGAAGACGAACTATCTCAGGCTGATATAAAGATTGATAGCTTATCAGAATTATTAACAATAGTAGCTACATTAAATGCCGAAGAGAGGGTTTTATAAATGAACAAAATTTTAGATGAAAATAAAAAAAGCTGGGATAAGGTAGCGCATCATTTCAATGGAATCGATGCATTACCTAGTTATGGTCCCTTTACGCAAACAGAAGAGGAACTTCAATTGTTTGGAGATCTTAACAGTAAAAAAGTCTTGGATATCGGTTATGGAAGTGGCCATTCTCTACGCTATATGGCGGCTAACGGTGTTAGTGAGTTATGGGGCGTTGATATCTCCGAATCTCAAAAGGCAGTCGCAGAAAAAACGCTAAAAGGTTTATATCCGCACTTATATTGTTCACCTATGGAAATGGACTGCAATCTACCAAAGGAGTATTTTGATTATGTTTACTCTATATATGCAATCGGGTGGACAACCGATTTAGCAGCTACCTTCAAACTCATATATTCCTATTTGAAACCAGGTGGAGTGTTTATCTTCAGTTGGGATCATCCGTTATATCCACATTTACAATCGGAAAATGGGGTTATAACTCTCACTGGATCTTACCAAAAAGAAGGATTTACTACCTATAATCGTTTTAAGGGAGAAGACGCCACTGTTGTTATCCCTAAAAGGAAGATGGCCACTTATCTTAATGAACTGATTCGGGCAGGATTTACGGTAAAAAAAGTGATAGAAAGTGATGTACCTACTTATTTTGAGAAAGAACAAGAAGTTATTTCCGATCGATATTACTCTTTAAATAAAGCAAGAAAATTTCCAACAACGATGATTATTAAAGCTGTTAAGGAATAAATGCATTGGTGATCAAAAAGGACCCCTTCGCTTATGAGGTGTCCAGGGATTCGAGGGTTAACCCTAAATTTCCTTTGATGAAACAGGTAAAAACAGCTTGATTCCTCGTTTATTGAAGGGTAATAGTTTGATATCCGCAATTAAGTGACTAATATAAGCTGCAAGGCAGGTATAGAAGACTCCATCAATTCCGATAGATGCTTCTAATTTGGAAGCAATCAAACCGAAATATAAAATCCCTACAATTGAATGGGTATAGCTACGATGTGGAATAAGAGATGCAATTAATATATAAATCCCAAGTAGTAGTAACCAGGTTTCTTGTAATGTGAAGCCTCCAGATATGACTCCGATTCCTGTGATAGTTAACATATGTTTCTGTTTAATCCAAGACGATACGACGATAATCCCTACACCAATTACGATGCCAATCCATTTCTCTTTCGTCGAACCCTCATAAAAACTATAAAAAATCAACATAGTTCCAATCAACTGGGCAACTGTCCGAATCAATTCATGGGATAAGGTGATTTTTTCTCGGAGCTTTCCATCAATGTCTAAATCGGGTATTAAACCTGATATGCATCCTAAGCCAATTAAAAAGAGTATCGTAAAAGGAGTTGTATGCATTGTGTTTGCAACGACAAATCCTGTTGCTGCGCCAATTGCTGCGTGTGCCGTTCCATTCACTTTTTTTTCACCTCATAAGCAATTAAGTATTTTTAAAAATAATCACTATATGAGTTTACATTAAAACGCGTGTTCTGTTTATAGGTGAATTCGGCTAAAATACTAGTAAGCTTTTTGAAAAGCATGGAAGGGAAAGAAGATATATGCTTTGATGAAACAGAAACAGAAAGTACAAAAAAACACATTGAATTTGGTATTCAATGTGTTTTTAGCAGCTTTTCGAATTATTCAGGCTTAACAGCAATAAATTCGTCAATCGTTTCAGGGGTATTTTTACCCTCTTTCCCTTGGAAGAGGTTGATATTAACGGTCACATCCATACAGCCAAGGTATTTTCCATTTTCATCACGTACTGCCATGAACTTTTGGTAGATTTGACCAGTCTCACCATGACGTTTTGGAAACCAAAATTCCCATTCGTCACGTGCACCTGACCGGAAATCGTCCAACAATTTTTTAACGTGGTGGGATACTTTTGGGTGAAGCTCAAGGACAGGGCGACCAATCGCTTCTTTACGGCGACCATGCACGCGGTTTGGATTATTTGAATACCAGCGGAAAATATCATCGGCATCACAAAAGCCCATTTCAAATGGTAAAAGATTAATGATTGCATCTAAGGTGCTTGCTTTGATCGCACCAGTATCAAAATTAATTACAGCTTCAGGACTTATTAATTCAGACAATTTTTGTTCAGACATTTATAAAACCCCTTTAAGAGAAGAATATATAAAACAAATATTAGTTAGTTAGTGAAATGTATTATGGTTCCTAATTAAATGATAATCATTTTCAGTGATATTTGTTGTGATATGTATCACAAAAGAGAAAGTATTTACAGATTAGTGACGATGGAAAACCAAATGATCCAAATTATGTTAAAATTTAATCATCTTGATAATTTAGTCCTATTGGAAAGAGAGGAGACAAATCTTGAAGCAAAAAACTAAAAAGAGACTAGTATATTTTCTCCTCGGAATTATTTTACTAGCGTACTTTTTCTATTTTCAAAACAATTCAATCGTAACAACTGAATATGACTATAGTTCAAAAAGAGTTCCAGAAAGCTTTGATGAATATAAAATTGTCCAGTTGTCTGATCTACATGGCAAAACGTTTGGGAAGAATCAAAGCGAATTACTTAAAAAAGTGAGCAAAGTTAACCCAAATCTAATTGTATTTACCGGGGATTTGGTTGATTCAAGAAGATATAGTGAAGAAAATAGTCTTGTGTTGATGAAGGAACTAGTTCAAATCGCTCCTGTTTATTATGTAACCGGAAATCATGAGTGGAGGTCCGGGAAATTTACTTCATTAGAGGATGAACTAAAAAATGTGGGTGTACAGGTCATGAGGAATGCAGTTGAAGAACTGAACAATGGAAAAGATAATATTCTTCTTTTAGGAATCGATGACCCTGCTGGAGTAACTGACTCCTATTCGGAGGAAGCGATTACTGAACAAGCAATAAGAAATACAATCAAAGAAGTTAATGAGGAAGAGAGTATTAAAATATTATTAGCCCATAGACCAGAATTAATATATTCGTACTCAAAGTTTCCTATGGATCTCGTATTCTCAGGCCATGCTCATGGAGGACAATTCAGGCTCCCTTTTATTGGCGGCGTAGTTGCACCAAACCAAGGCTTATTCCCTGAATATACTTCTGGAAAACACATGGTTGATAAAACAACAATGATTGTAAATAGAGGACTTGGGAATAGTATTATTCCTGTACGAATTTTTAATCGTCCGGAAATCGTTGTTTTGACATTGAGAAAGACACAGTAAAAATTGTTTTTTTTGCAAATATATAAACCTAGAAAAATTATATGAAAGGTTGATAAGAATGGAAGTTACTTTAATAAGTTTTTTTTCAGCGATAATCATTTTTATGACGGTTTACTCCATTATTAAAGTACTTATTATTGCTTATAAAAGAAAAGAAATAACGCTTCGAAAGTTTATAGTTTTGGTAGCCTCCTCTATCTTAGTAGGTTTATTCGTTGCTTCGGTATTGCCTTTTGGTTATCAAAAAGTATTTGAGGTAATTTGGTAGATGGGTACTATATACTTAATGAAATTGAGTGCAAAACTAGGGAGCTGGAAAAATTGTTAAAAGAAGAATTAAGGAAACGAGCAATATCAATGGTCTCAATCCCTGGAAATTTCCAATTGTACATTGAGGAATATAGTGGTGGAGAGGCTATGTTTTCATGGACAAACGAAGAACATGATGAAGATATTACGGTTAATCTGGATCTTGTGGGTAATTTGCTCCGTTTATCGATTGATATGAACAACAAAACTAAAGATAGCATTCCTTCAAAGACTGAGGAACGAAAAGAACGAGCAGAGCGATTTTTCATTAGTCATTATCCGAATGCATTAAATGATTTAACCTTCTACAAATCTAAAAAACTTACATATGTACACCGATTTTTTTATGAACAAATCGTTATGGGCTTACCACTAGATAATGCTGGATGTTATATCGATATTGACTCTTTGGGGGAAGTTGTTGAGTTTACCTATAAAGGTGTGAAACCGACTCCCGAAATACCTGCCATACTGATTCCAAGAGAAAAACTGATTGATCACGCACTAAATAGAGTGGATTTTCAGCTAATGATAACAAATTTGTATACCGATATTCATAATGTTGCGGAAGATGGGATCCATCTTGTGTACGACCTTGAGCCATATTTCATGGAGTATAAAGCAGACGAAATGGAACCGACGTTAACAATTATACATGAAGAAGATGAGCCGCAATCGTGTGTCACCCTTGAATCTCCAACGAATACGATTATCCAAAAGAAATTATCTAATGAAGAGATCATTGGTATTTCTGAACAGATGGAGGTAATTCGTGAGGTAGATATGGGGGAAGAGACTGGCATCGTGTGGCGTGAGCAGGACTGGGAGATGAAGGAAGAGGATTTATCCATGAATGGATTTTTTACTAGACAGACAGAAGATACGGTTAAAGCTTTCATTTCGAAGAAAACTGGTAAAGTTAGAAGTTTTATCTGGTTTAAGGAACGCGGTGGAGACCTTCAACTAGGTCGTGAGGAATGTTATCAAAAAGCATTAGATTTTTTACAAATGATTGATCCAGATTATTATGAGTATTTGCAACTGATTGTTTGGGAAGAAGAGGATGAGACAAGACGAAAAGAATCATTCACATTCCAACTGATTAGCGGTTATGACATACCAGTTCAGTTAGAATTAGTTATGGTGGTTGTTAATCCTAATACAGGAGAAATTGATCATTATTCTGGACCAAGTTTTGATGTGAAACAACTAAGCCAAATCCCAGCTAAGCCCGCTATTTCTAAAGAAGAAGCACGTGAAATATTTAGTAATCATTTGGATTTTGAATTAGCTTGGAGCAAAGATTATGATAGTGAAACGGAATCCTATTCCCTTGTATATAAAGCATGTGATCAGTATTCCAGAACTCCCATCCGATACATAGATGCCATGAATGGTTCAGTTATTTTTACTAAAGAATAACATGTTGAATTTTTGGTGATCTTAGGGTAGGATATATAGAAATATTCTAAAAATAAATAACTATACAAGTAATGATAGGAATCAGTAGTATCTTATCTCCCTGTTTTAGAGAGCTGATGGGTGGTGCGAATCAGTACACAGATAAGAGCGAATTACTCCCTTGAACTTTCTTTGCGAACTTACAGTAGTAAAGAACGGACGAACCGTTATTCGATCGAGCGGAAGAGAAATCTTCAACAAGGGTGGTACCGCGTTAACCACGTCCCTTTTTTAGGGGCGTGGTTTTTATTTTTTGGCTCTGTTAAAGGTAATTGTTGTTTAAAAACTCTGTTGATTGGAGTGGAAGGCGCTTGACTCCTGCGGGAGTACGGGGCTAGTGAGACCCCGCAGGCGCTTTAGCGCCGAGGAGGCTCACTGGCACGCCCGCGGAAAGCATAGCGCCTGGAACGGAAATCAACAGACAAGTTTAACAGGGCCTATTTTTTAAAAAAGAAGGAGGAGAAGGTTTTGGTGAAATTTTTAGAACAACTCACAAGTGAACAAATAGCTGAAGTACAGAGGCAATTTGATATTTATAGCAATGGTGTAAAAGAGATTATTCCCGAAAGTGAATTGAAGACTAAGATTGCAAAATCATTAGTAACAAACCGTCCCTTAAAAATAAAGTTAGGACTAGATCCATCTGCTCCGGACGTTCATTTAGGTCATACAGTGGTCTTAAACAAACTGAAACAATTTCAAGAAAACGGTCACTTAATCCAACTTATTATTGGAGACTTTACAGGTAAAATTGGTGATCCTACAGGTAAATCAACAGTAAGGAAACAACTGACTACTGCAGAAGTAACAAAAAATGCAAAAACATACTTTGAACAATTCAGTAAAGTGCTAGATATGGAGAAGGTTGAGTTGCATTATAATTCCAAATGGCTTAGCAAGCTATCGCTTGAAGACATGATTCATCTATCTTCAAGTATTACTGTCGCCCGTTTACTTGAAAGAAATGATTTTTCCGAGCGCTTAGCAACAGGTAAGCCAATTTCTTTACACGAATTTTTCTACCCGTTAATGCAAGGGTATGATTCTGTTGAACTTGAAAGTGATATCGAACTAGGTGGAACCGACCAACATTTCAATGTCTTAATGGGTCGACACCTACAAGAACATTTCGGTAAAGAGAAACAAATCGTAATTTTACTGCCATTACTTGAGGGGCTTGATGGAGTAGAAAAGATGTCAAAATCCAAAAATAATTACATCGGTGTGGATGAGGATCAACATTCAATGTATGGTAAAACAATGTCTATACCGGATGAATTAATTTCGAAGTATTTTGATCTTGTTACTGATTTGCCAGTAGATGAGAAGAAACAAATAAAAGAAGATCTCGAACAAGGAAAACTTCATCCAAGAGACACCAAAATGTACTTAGCAAGAACGATTGTAAGAATCTATCATAATGATCTTGAGGCAGAAAAAGCAGAAGCAACTTTTAAAGCAGTATTTCAAAAAGGTTCACTGCCTGATGAGATTCCGGTTATAAAGTGGCAAGGGGAAAAGGAAGTTCCATTAATCGAGCTTCTCGTCGAATTAAAATTACAAAAGTCAAAATCGGAAGCCCGTAAGATGATTCAAAACGGTGGGATAAGAATTAACGAGGTGAAGGTGAATAACATCCATTTACAGGTTAACTTGATTGACGAACCTATCATTCAAGTGGGTAAACGCAGGTTTGTTAAGGTGGAAATGAAGTAGTTATAGGAGAGACAAGGGAAACCAGCTTAGTTCTCCATCTTTTTAAGTATAATGATAATAATCATAATTAGTATCTTAGAAGGAGAGAAGTTAATGAGCGATAAAATAAGAACCATTGAAGAGGTTGATCAGTATATTGAGAACTTGCCGGATGATATCCAAAAAATTACCGAGGCTTTAAGAAAAATCATTTTGGATGCATCACCGGAACTAATAGAAGAATATAAATGGTCGATGCCAAATTATTCGTACAATGGGTTAGTTTGTTATCTTCAAACTGCAAAAAAACATGTCAATCTTGGTTTTCAAAAAGGAAATGAACTTGTAGAAATTGATAGTAATAAATTATTGCAAGGTACAGGGAAAACGATGAGACATATTCGAATAGTGAAGATGGAAGAGATTCAGCCAGAGGCTTTTACTACGCTTATACAAGCAGCGATGGTATTGAATGAAGGTTAATTTAATATTACCTAAAGGACACCATCAATAAAGACGGTGTCCTTTGGCTTATTCTAATTTAGAAGGATCCAGCGAATCAGCAGTTATTCTGCCATCACTGACATCAATATTCCCTTTAATCGCCCCGTTCATAGTAATCACGTTTACTATATAGGTTCCTTCACCAGGATAGTAACTGATACCATTAATTCTAAATGTTTCTTCTGGGTAATGTGTTTGCAGGTACTCAATAACAATCTCCTTACTTTCTGCCCGTGTAACCGGATTTCCATTAAGGAAAAAGTAAATATAACCGACTAGGAGTAACAAGATCAGCAAACATGATAAAATAATAGGCTTACCTCTCATTTTTCACCCTTCTTCCATGCAATCCTATACCTTTATCATATTAAAAGGTGGTGTAAAATTACACTAACTTCAATCGATATTTTTTTGAATAAAGAGCAAAAAAGGAGCCTGGTACAATGTACCAGGCTAAAATTATGGGAAGTTTTAAGATGAGTTCTCAAAACCGATTTAACTAATTAAGTTATCTTTATAATAATCTACACATGTGTAGAACTTATAGGGAAGATGTGTGGAAGTTGTGAAGATGTGATTTCAAAAAAAGGAGCCTGGCACAAATGTACCAGGCTAAAAGTATGGGAAGTTTTAAGATAAGTTCTTAAAACCGATTTAACTAATTAAGTTATCTTTATAATAATCTACACATGTGTAGAACTTATAGGGAACTTATGTGGAAGTTATGAAGATATGATTTCAAAAAAAGGAGCCTGGCACAAATGTACCAGGCTAAAATTATGGGAAGTTTTAAGAATAAGTTCTCAAAACCGATTTAACTAATTAAGTTATCTTTATAATAATCTACACATATGTAGAACTTATAGGGAACTTATGTGGAAGTTGTGAAGATATTCGACAGTATAATGAAATTAAATCTTATAATGGATAATAAAAACTTTCTAGTAAGGTACTTCGTCTAAGTTATGAAAGGAGAGGTAAGTGTGGAAGTGATTGAATTAGAAATACACC
>JAQSXG010000091.1 GCA_029256785.1 Neobacillus sp. | reverse complement strand
GAAGAAATCGTTCCTCTTGGAGCCCTAAATCCTGATGAGATTGTGACATCAGGAATTTTTATCGATAAAATTATCCAATCAGAGGGGGTGAATTGGAATTGGGCTTGGGAGTAGAAACTCGCGATCGAATGGCAAAAAGAGCGGCACAGGAAATAAAAAATGGCATGACGGTTAATTTAGGGATTGGCATCCCGTCCTTGGTACCCAACCATCTGGAGAAGCATGTAACGGTAATGTTTCAGGCAGAAAACGGGATTCTTGGTATGGGACCAAGCCCCAAAAAAGGGGAGGAAGACGAGAACCTTTGCAATGCAGGTGGTCTTCCCGTTACGGTGACCGCAGGCGCTTCGTATTTTGATAGTACAATAGCTTTTGGAATGATTCGTAGAGGCAGGATTGATATGACAATTCTGGGTGCCCTTGAAGTTAGTAGAAAAGGAGATTTGGCAAATTGGATTGTGCCTGGGTTTAAGGTCCCCGGAATGGGAGGTGCGATGGAATTGGCACAAAAGGCCAAAAAGGTCATTGTGATAATGAGTCACACCGATAAATACGGAAAACCCAAAATAGTTGAATCATGTCAACTTCCCTTAACGTCTGCTACTTGTGTTGATTTAATTATTACAGAAATGGCGGTCTTTTTAGTCAGTGAAACTGGGTTGGAATTAACCGAAATTTTCGCACCATATTCCCTTATTGATGTCCAGAAAACAACAGGATGTGATTTTTGTTTATCTCCATTCATTAGAACCATTACTTAACTAAGCGAGGAGTGGTTGCATGGAATCTCATGAAAGTATGGTAATACAGTGGTTAAAGAAAAATCAAGCGAGGGGGACCTTTCTTTTACAAAAATTAGTCCAAGAGGGTAGCATACGTGGACATGAGAGCAGAGCACAAGCTATTATTATTGAAAAATGTCGGGAACTAAAGTTAAAGCTTGATATATGGGAAATAGGCGATAAAGAGTTGATAAATCATCCGAAATTTTGCTCGGATCGCAAGAGTTTTCTCGATAATCCAAATGTCGTTGGCCTCCTTAAAGGAAAAGGAGGTGGGAAATCAATCATATTAAACAGCCATATCGATGTCGTTCCAGAAGGTGACCGAACGAAATGGCGCGAGGATCCTTTTAGTGGCTTGGTAGAGCATGGTCGATTATATGGTAGGGGTTCATCTGATATGAAGGGGGGCACTGTGGCTCTGTTGCTGGCAATTGAGGCGATCCGTGCAACCAAACTTCAATTAAAAGGGGATGTGATTTTTGAAAGTGTGATTGAAGAAGAAAGCGGTGGAGCTGGGACGCTTGCAACGTTGTTAAGAGGCTACAGGGCTGATGGGGCGATTATTCCAGAACCTACTAATCTAAAGTTTTTTCCTAAGCAGCAAGGGTCAATGTGGTTCAGGATAACTGTTCATGGAAAATCAGCTCATGGCGGAACAAGGTATGAAGGAACTAGTGCCATTGAAAAAGCAATGTTAATCATCCAACACCTACAAAAATTGGAGGCTGAACGAAATAGCCGGGTAAACGATCCTCTCTACGAACATATCTCCATCCCCATCCCGATCAACGTTGGAAAAATGAATGGTGGAAACTGGCCTTCCTCTGTTCCAGATCTTGCGATAATTGAGGGTAGAATGGGTGTTGCTCCAAATGAAACGATGGAGCAGGCTGAAAAAGAAATGGAATCAATCCTTCTTGCTTTACAGGAAGTCGATCCTTGGTTCAGCTTATATC
Source organism: Neobacillus sp. (assembly GCA_029256785.1). Classification (GTDB taxonomy): domain Bacteria; phylum Bacillota; class Bacilli; order Bacillales; family Cytobacillaceae; genus Neobacillus. The sequence continues at coordinate 9,892 of JAQSXG010000091.1, read as the reverse complement.
CTCCTATGATTGAATGGTTTGGCGGAAGGTGGTTACCAGGAAATCTTCCGGTTGAACATCCCCTTGTAGAAGTGATTACAGGCTCTTATGAAGAAATAACTACAAAAAAGCCACTAATTGAAGCTTCACCGTGGGGAACCGATGGGGGGCTTTTATCTCAAGTTGGCAAAATTCCTGTTATTATTTTTGGACCTGGAGTGACGGAGGTTGCCCATGATGCAAATGAATATATTAATCTTGAGGATATGTTCATGGCTGCAGAAATTATAGCCTTAGCCGTTCTTAGATGGTGTGAGGTAGCCATTTGAGCCTAAAGTGAAACAAAAGATCTAATTAATTATCGAAAGGAGGGAATTTCTTGACTGGAGAAGCCATCACCAAAGTTATGAATGGTGACTCTTTTATACTTGAGGTGTATCTTGATCCATTTAATAAACGTGTACGAATTGACGATTTTAGGGGCAATGTTGAAAGGGTAATCCAAACAGCAGAAATATTGGCAAAGAATAATCAAGCTGAAAAATTAATTTGTAAAGTTAGATATGAGCATTTTTCAGATTTCCTTGTCCATGGATTTTGCTGTGAAGCAAAGTTGGATGGATATTTCTCGGGATCTGATGCTTATTTTTTTTCAAAATATTATCAATCTGATCGTCTTATCAATAAATTCGGAATCTCTGAGGATCAAATGATGAACAATATTTATTTACTTCAAAGGGAAGTTAAAGAGAATAGGACAATAAATGGAAACGTCATAAGGAAAGCTGAAAAAAACGATGTGATTAAACTAGCCGAACTATACAAAGCAGTTTTCCCAGTGTATCCAACCCCACTTCACGATCCTGATTATATCGTTAAGACATTTAAAGAGGGAACGATCTATTTTGTTATTGAACAAGATGATGTGATTGTAAGTGCAGCTTCTGCTGAAGTAAATAATATTTATAAAAATGCTGAATTGACAGATTGTGCTACTTTAGCTAATTTTCGTAAACATGGTTTTGTGAAGCTACTGTTACAAAAACTTGAGGAAGAACTCATTCGGAAAGGTATTTTTTGCGTTTACTCACTGGCAAGAGCTCAATCGTTTGGGATGAATGCAGCCTTTTACCAGCTTGGCTATCAGTATCGGGGGAGACTTCCTAATAATTGTTTTATTTATGACAAGCTTGAAAATATGAATTTATGGATTAAGAACTTATCGAAGCCAGAATAGTTGAAAAGGCGTGAATAGAGATCTCCATGTTACTGCTGGTTTTTTGGCACTTGAATGACAATATTTTGGCACCATTTCATATACTTGAAGTGGGATGGTGAAGCACAATGATTGAACACACAAACCTGACAAAGGAAGTTTTAACATCTATTTTAAAAAGCATTGATGAAGCCATTCATGTGGTTAATACAGAAGGGATTTCCATCTTTTACAACGAAGTGGCCGCTTATCATGATGGCCTTGAAATCAATGAGGTGCTTGGAAAATCCCTTCTCTCCGTATTTCCCTCCTTAAATGAAAAAAATAGTACCCTTTTAAAGGTTTTAAAAACAAAACAACCCATCTATAATCAGCCCCAATCTTATGTGAATATCCATGGAAGAAAAATTGAAACGATGAACACGACCCTACCCATCGTGGATCATGGAGTCATCATTGGTGCAGTGGAGATTGGGAAGGATTATTCGCAAATTCAGTCATTATATGAAAGATTGCTAGACATGGAAAAAGGTTTAAAAAAATCAAAAAACGGAAAAAAGCGAGTGTTTTATACACTTGACGATCTTAAAACGGTTAACCAACCTTTTCAAGAAATTAAGGATCGAGCAAGGAAATTAGCGCTATCAGATTCCCCAGTCATCGTTTTTGGAGAAAGCGGCACTGGAAAAGAATTGTTCGTCCAGGGGCTTCATCATGCCTCAAATCGATCGCAAGGTCCCTTCATCGCTCAAAACTGTGCGGCAATTCCGTCCACTTTACTTGAAAGTATTCTTTTTGGGACAGCAAAAGGAAGCTATACTGGCGCACTAGATCGACCAGGATTATTTGAAATAGCTAGCGGTGGAACTCTGTTTCTTGATGAACTCCATACACTTCCCATTGACCTGCAAGCAAAACTTTTGCGGGTTTTAGAAGATAGCATGGTAAGAAGAGTGGGCAGTTCAACGAACATTCTGGTTGATGTAAGAGTTATAACCGCACTGAATATTCATCCACTACAAGCGGTGGAAAAACAGCAGTTAAGACATGATTTGTTTTATCGACTAAATGTGCTGTCATTTGAACTTTCCCCATTAAGAGAAAGACAGGAAGATATTTTGTTCCTATCAGAACAATTCATCACATTTTTTAATGGAGTTCTAAAAAAGCAAGTCTGTGGATTAGATGAGGAAATTCAACGGATATTTATTCACTATAAATGGCCAGGAAATGTACGTGAATTAAAACATACGATTGAATATATGATGAATGTTTGTGAAGAGGAGCAGCTAACGGGAAAAGATTTGCCGATTCTGCTCAAGCAAGCAGGTCCTCCAAAGGGGAAAATGTCTACGCCCCTTTCTCTTAAGTCCCACTTACAAAAATTAGAAAATGACTTGATTTCGCAGGCTCTGTCGCTCTCAAAAGGAAATATCATGCAAGCAGCAAGCCTTTTAGATATTCCAAGACAAACGCTACAATATAAATTGAAAAAGAATCGTGCCGAATAATCGGCACTTTATTTTTGGCTCTGTTAATCTAGAGTGTTTATTTCCGTTCCAGGCGCTTCCCGCACCTTAGGGGCGGGCGGTGAGCCTCCTCGGCGCTAAAGCGCCTGCGGGGTCTCACCTGTCCCGCTGCTCCCGCAGGAGTCTCGCACCTTCCACTCCAATCAACATTGCGCAAAAAATCAACATTGAGCTTTAATACAGCCTAATTTTTAAAAAGATGATTTCAAATATAAAAAGTGCAATTTTGGTTAAGTTACCATTCTTTCTTATCACTTGGCATAAAACTTGCATTTAATAATGATACAGATTGAATGGAGGAATCCACATGAAACAAACTTTATATAAACCAAACAGGCATTGGAAGGATATCGAGTTATGGAAAGATGTAACAGAAGAACAATGGAATGATTGGTTATGGCAACTCACTAATACGATTAGAACTTTAGATGATTTGAAAAAAGTCATTCATTTAACCTCAGCCGAAGAAGAAGGTGTAAGAATTTCCACTAAAACCATCCCTTTAAACATCACTCCTTATTATGCATCTTTAATGAATCCCGATGATGCACGTTGTCCCATTCGCATGCAGTCGGTTCCGATTGGGAAAGAAATTAATAAAACAAAGTATGATTTAGAAGATCCACTTTATGAAGATGAAGATTCCCCAGTTCCAGGCTTAACGCACCGTTATCCTGATCGGGTTCTTTTTTTAGTAACGAATCAATGTTCAATGTATTGTCGCTATTGTACAAGAAGGAGATTTTCAGGTCAGATAGGAATGGGGGTTCCAAAAAAACAAATTGATGCTGCAATTGCTTATATTCGGCAAACCACTGAAGTGAGAGATGTACTTCTTTCAGGTGGGGATGGATTGTTAATTAACGATAATATTTTGGAATATATCTTAAAAAACCTTCGGGAAATTGACCACGTAGAGATCATTCGCATTGGAACTAGAGCCCCTGTTGTCTTTCCGCAACGAATAACCGAAAATTTATGTACTATTTTAAAAAAGTATCATCCAATTTGGTTAAACACCCATTTTAATACGTCCATTGAAATTACCGAAGATTCAAAACGTGCTTGCGAAATGCTTGCAAATGCTGGTGTTCCTGTCGGGAATCAGTCCGTCATTCTTGCTGGAATCAATGACAGTGTACCAATAATGAAAAAATTAATGCATGACCTCGTTAAAATCAGAGTTCGACCTTATTATATTTACCAGTGTGATTTATCGGAGGGGATCGGGCATTTTAGGGCTCCAGTATCAAAGGGTCTAGAAATTATTGAAGGCCTTAGGGGTCATACTTCTGGATATGCAGTCCCTACCTTCGTTTGCGACGCACCTGGTGGTGGTGGAAAGATTGCGTTACAGCCAAATTATCTTATTTCACAAAGTGCGGATAAAGTAGTGTTGCGTAACTTCGAAGGTGTCATTACTTCTTATCCAGAACCTCAAAACTATGTTCCCGGAACAGCGGAAGGTTACTTTAAAGGTGTATATCCAGATTATGAAAAGTACCAGTCCAATGTCGGTATATCTGCCATAATGAATGACAGTAAATTCAACCTCATCCCGGAAGATCTCCATCGTCTAGATAGAAGGCAAAAGTACCAGAAAGATCCGCAGCATTCCTCTTTAAAGGATAAACGCGAAAAACGGGACGAATTAAAAGAAAAGAAATTTAAAGCGCAGCAAAAATCAATCGATATTGAAGATCAAGAAAATAAATCAAAGTAAATGAGTAGGTGAATCGTTTTGGACTTTAAATGCGAGTGGTGTGGAGGAAACGCAAGAAGTGGCAAGAGCACGGTTTATTGGGAGCTGCCTGATGGATCAAGGGCAATCGAAATTACGATGACACCAGCGACTATCTGCCAGGAATGTGGCATGGTGTACCAACCCGACACCATCATTAAAGAAATCGAAGATCAATTGTTTTTAGTTGATACAAAGCAAATCGGAAATTCAATCAGTTTTAAGGAATTAATGGCATTACCTAGATTGTTGAAGAGAAATTATTTTGATTTTTCATCTTAATTTTCACGTTTAAATGGTACTCAAGTGGGTGCCATTTTTTCATATTTATTAAACGGCTTCAACGCTTCTTGATGAAATATAGTAGAGCTTATTTACTCATGCAATGAATGCTACCCCTTTGAACAGCCATATACAAGGCATGACGGAGCCTGCAAGAACCTCGTTGGTAATTCGATTAACTGATGCAGTAAACTTATCAGAAGAGTAAACACTAGGATCTACACCAGCCAATGCAACGAGTTTTTTTGCATCATTAAATCGATCTATCTCTCCAACTTCAGAAATAATCGTGGCAGCGATTTTTTCTCCGATTCCAGGGATAGATTGGAGTATTTATATTGTACAATTTCATTTGCGAGGGCATCTATTTCTTCCGAAATCTTTGATAGATGCTCTTGGTATTGAAGAACAATATTGACCAATAGCTCAAGATTAAAGATATGACTCTGGTATAGGTTGTTTTGAAATGGGTTACGAAGAGCTCCTTCTCTTAACTTCTGTGCCTTTTCTTTTGCCCGGAGATCTGAACGACTCCTACATATCGAAGCTATTTTCTCTATTAATTCTCTTTCACTTATATTTAATACTGCCTCAGAAGTAGGAAATGCTAGTAAGGTGAGTAATGTGACCTTTGTATATAAACTTCCCTATACTAAATTATTAATCACTTACCTAAAATTCAAAGTCAAGAATCTTTTTATTAATTAGAGTAGTAAACTTATCATTAAAGGTACCTTTCAAGATTTCTAGTTCACTGGTGCCTTTAATTAGTTTAACAAAAAATAAACCCAAACTCATTAGTTTGGATTTTGGGTTTATTTATTATTTATCGACTTATGATTTCTTAATGTTTACAAAGGTATCATGAAAAGCTATTCCTCTTGCTCCAGTTGATGCTTTCCCCATATCCGTTTGATATCCTGGAACTAATGAATTAATGTGTATTCCACTTTTTGGGTACCACCCTTGATAAAAAAGTAAGATATCGGGAGCTAAATCGTTAGAAGAGCTAACCTTAACCTGTATTTCACCTAACTCATTATAAAGGATTACCATACTACCATCTTCTATTTGTTTTTGTTTGAGTACTATTGAATCAACAAAAAGGTGAGGCTCATCTCCCTCTTCACGGAATTGAGAATTGAGTCCTTCTAGGGAATGTGTCGTAAGCAACCAAAAAGGATATTCAATGTTAGGCGTAAGACCTTTAATATATTTCACTATAGGAGTGTGACCATCTGTTTTTGCAGTCTCTGAATATAATTCAAACTTCTGTGAAGGAGTTTGAAAAACAAGATTCTCACGGGCAGTTTTTGAAACGTTTAATCTTCTAGGCTTTTTTTCTAATTCTCGCCAATGGTCAATACTTAATGACTGATAGAGCCGTTCATTAAATTCTTTTTCTATGAAATCACTAGTAGTACTATATGTGGGAAATTGACAAAAACCAGATACCTTTTTATTTAAACTACTAGAAAGTAGTTTTGCAATTTCTAAATCACTTTTACTTTGAAAATAAGGTTCTATCGCTTTTTGATTTATGCCTATATAGTGATGCCAATAGGCAGGTACTATATCCTCCTCCTCAAAATGAGTTGTAGCAGGTAAAACGATGTCAGATTGTAAGGCAGTAGGTGTCAAAAAATGATCCACCGTAACAATCATTTCTAGATTTTTTAAAGCACTTTGTATCTTTTGATTTTGGGGATCTTGGGACATGAAATTCCGGCAGGATACCCAAAGGAACTTTAAGGGCGGGTCTTTTTCGTTTTGAATAGCAGTTGAAAATTCATTTATATCAATTTGTCTATCCTTTTCATTAGTTAGCTTTGAGGTTGAATTGAAATAACCATATGGGTTATGAGCGTAATTTACTCCTGAGCCTCTGGACCCAATATTACCAGTTAAAGCAGCTAAAGCATTAATTGCTCTTATATTTTGTCCTCCATTTGTATGACGCTGCATGCCAAATCCTATCCAGATAAACATGGGGGTAACGGAGCCAATTAATTTAGCTAATTCATTTATTACTATTAAAGAAATACCAGAATCCTCTGATAAAATATTCAAATCTAATGATGAAACATAGGATTTGTATTCTTCCCATCCATTTACATATTGTTTTATAAATTGTTGGTTATATGATTTAGATTCAATTAATATCTTTGCGATTGCTAGGGCTAAGGCCCCATCTCCACCAGGCTTTATTTGGATATAAATATCAGCTTTTTTCGCAGTAGTTGTCCGAACAGGGTCAATTACTATCACTTTGGCACCATTTTCTTGTGCTTTATATATATATGGAAGATTATGAACCGCTGTCCAGGCAGGATTTGCTCCCCATAAAATGATCAATTTCGAATACTGCATGTCTGTTGGATCAGAGGTTTCATGATTACCAAAATCATAATATTGTGCATCCGCTCCAGCAGACCAACAGGGGTCTCCTACCACACGGGTAGTGCCACCTAGACTACTAAAGAGAACTTCAACAGAATTATGGAGTACACCCATGTTTCCAGAGTATTTGTTTAAGCAAATCGACAGATTCGACTCAAAACGAGCGTGAAGTTCAAGAATTTTATCTGTTATGACATCAATTGCATATTCCCAAGTGATTCTTTTCCACTTTCCAGACCCACGTTTCTCCTGAAGTAAGGGATATTTAATCCGATCTTGATGATACACTCTCTTAATATAATTATAGCCCTTTGGACATATTCTTCCTTTGGTAAATTCATGGTCGGGGTCACCTTTTATATTTTCTAGTACGCCATTTTTGGTGTAGGCGACCATTCCACAGGCTCCGTAACAGTTCCTAGGGCATATATGCCTAGTCATTTTGTAATCTTCGAATCTAGACATAATAATTCCTCCTATTCACTAAATAGTGATAATGTTATATGGGTATGGTATTGTTAGCAATTATATAATAAGACTACGAAGTATAATATCACCTTCACAGAATGTTCTTTATATTAGGAGATGGTTAGGTTGCAGATACAATATGGTTTCTTAGTTAACTTAAAACGGTGTACCGGGTGTAAAGGTTGTGAATTGGCTTGTAGAAATGAACATCACTTAAGCCAAGCCCATCGTAGAACGGTTCAACCACTTCTAGATGAAAATAAAAATATTATCACTTTTCTTTCCATGTCATGTAATCATTGTGAAAATCCAATCTGTATAGCAGTTTGTCCTAATCATTGTTTTAAGAAACGCCGAGATGGAATCGTTGTACACAGTGGTACAAATTGCAGTGGATGCAAGAGTTGCGTAGGTGCATGTCCGTTTCACGCTCCAAAATTTGATCCAATTACGCGAAAAGTAGATAAATGTAATTTGTGTGTAGATCGTTTAGAACAAAATTTATCACCAATATGTGTCTCTGCATGTATAAACGAGGCATTGGAAATCATTGATGTACGTTCTCAGGATTATGATACAATCCAGGTGATATCGGAAATAAAAATGGCTAACTTTACGAACCCATCGGTTCGGTTTCTTCCAGCTAATCCAGTTCTATGCAAATGGAGAGAAAATAGTGGAAAGGACAGCTAAGTATGCAAGAACACATTATGTACGAACAGTTTAAAGTAGAGCAAAAAGAAATTGGGCTTTTTTCTGAGATCAATGAGGGGTTTACACATAATGTTCTCTCTAAGGTCAATGAAGTTGGGATCGAGGATTATTTGGCAAAAATTGAAGAAAGCTTTGGTCACCAAATTCTCTTAACGAATGACCTTTTTGAGCCAGTTATTAATCATAAACTAAAAAATTATAATAAAAAATTTGTATCAGAGATTAAACATTTGTATTATGGGTTAACAAAAAGGGTTAACCATTATTTGAAAATTGAATCCTTGGAAAATGAAATTTATTTCCTTTTTGAATTAAAAACAAAAGCAAGTTTAAAAGGTTTCTTCATCATTAAAGAAATTGACAAGGTTACTGAAATCCATATTCAACAATATTGGGCTACTTTACCTGTATTGATGTCCGAATTAGTTAAAAGAGAAACAATAAACGATATTGAGAAAAAATATCAGCAAAATTTTATTTACGATTTATTGCATAATAACTTGGATTCTCACTATTCGATTATTAATCAAGGAAGTGTGTGGGGGTGGGACTTATCACTACCTCATCAATTAATCTTAATGAAAATTAAAGACCAATATGGACAAATAAATATAGATAATTTGTTTCAAATAGAACGAATAATTTATAATACCCTTAGTAAGTACTTTTATAAGTCTATAGTTGTAGAGATAAATGGTTTGATTGTGATCATCTTTTCATACGAAAAACAAAAGGGAAAAAATGAAACTAAAGAAGAAATGAAATTTTTAACTAATATCATTAAAGATAGAATTAATGAACAGTTTAAAGACAAAGAGCCTTTTTTCGGTATTGGTAGATTTTATCCCCAAATTAAAGATCTTTGTCGTAGTTATCAAGAAGGGAAACTAGCCCTGCAATTAAGTACAAAAAAAACAACTATTACCCATTATGAAGATTTGGGCATTACAAGACTATTAGCAAGTTTACATCGCGAACAAATAGTTGATTTTAGTCAAGAATATTTAACTGACCTTATTGTAGAGGATAAACAACAAAACACAGAACTATTAACAACACTTGAAGTTTATCTAAATGAAAATATGAATCTTAAATCAACTGCTGATAAATTATTTATCCACCCAAACACTTTAAGAAATCATATTAAAAAGATAGAGAGTACACTAAGAGTTGATTTACAAAATACTGAAGATATAGTTAATCTGTTTATCGCCCTAAAAATACGTTCCATGAATATTAATAATAACTAGGCAGAAACCGACCATTTTATTGGTTGGTTTTTTTGTGTGTGGAAAAAAACTCCAATTAATTTTCGTTGTACAATTTTACACAGTTCTCCTTTGATTTATATAAAATCATACAATCTAGTAGTTCTATGACCACCTTATACTATAAAAGGAATACGCATAGAAAGAGGTGATTTTTGTTGAACCAGCAAATTTCCGAATTAACAGAGATTCAAACTCTATTTGAACTTCGTATATTTGCTTATGATTTGTTGCGAAGAGTCTTCTTAGAGGAGCCAACGAAAGAATTAATTACCCAATTTGAAAATGGTGTCAT
>JAQSXG010000090.1 GCA_029256785.1 Neobacillus sp. | reverse complement strand
GATTATATTCTTTCTCATAATAGTCACGAGCTTGCTGTTCGTTATAGGCTAGTATCCAGTGATTCTCACCATCATCGAAAAAGTAAACGTGTAACGGAATCTGTTCTGTTATTGCATCTTCCAACTTTGCCATTTATTTTCACTCCTTCACTTTAGCTGTCAACCACGCAGTAGCGTTGAACTATGAATTAATTAACGTCCTAGTATCGTTGATGTCACCATCAACGTTAATACAAGGATCAAAAACGATTGTCCCATCAATTTATAATTTTTCTTGAAAAAAAAGATAGCGGATACGATTAAAAGAACATTGAACATAAAGATCATACTGATAATAGTTATGTGTCTGGTAGTCATAATCGGAATGGAAGCCTTTTGAGGCTGTCCAACCCAAAGCCACCAATCAATTAAAAATGATGCAATAAGCTCTATTAAGATGAATGAGATATTTATGGTTGTTTTTTTTGTCAATGTTTGGGCCCCCTGATTAAGAGTAGAGTCGAACTGTGTAACGCTTAGATGCACATAATTCCATTTTCATACAGGCAATCGTATACACCTTGAATAATTTCACGATCATAATCTTTTGGACATTCTTCTATATTGTGTAGTAAGTCCATAAGGTCATCTAAAGAACAGCTCTTTAATTTGGCGATTTTATCCTGAGGAGAAAAGTCTTTATTACTATTAAGAAACATGTTAATTCTTGTATTAAATCGCATTAATGATCATCCTCTCATAGTAGCTGTCAACTGTTCAATCTCAGAAACATCAAATATATTAATTGTTCCTTTTCCTACGTTGTTTATAAGATTAATCGTAACTACGTCAAAATCCAACTCTCTTAACAAATTCGCATATTCATTCTTCTGATCAATGAGTATACACTTCATTTGACGTTTGTTCATTTGTCGTCACCTTATTCGGCCTGATCATTTAAAACAAAATATTTAAAGAAATCTTCATCGGCCCACATTTTCTTTTCAAGCTCGTCTGTATTATCTCCACTCAGTGAAAGAAGCGCTATAAATTCTTTTATTTGCGGCCACAACAGCAGCAGCACGCGCGCCTGCTGACAACAAAGGAGCTTCAACAGATAAATCCGATTTTAAAAACTCTATAATTCCAGATAACTGAATATGTTCAGATTCAGTCAAACTCATAACTAATACCTCCTTTTTCCTTCATATTCGCTGTCAATCTTTAATTTTAATAACGATACGACCAAAGCTGTAATTAGAGTCAACATCAACTTTAATATCATGCTCTTGAGTTAGTTTCTTCAAAACATCCCAAACATTCTTTTCGATGAGTTCTGTTTTTCTCGCTTTATCAAAATTCAGCGTCCCTTTTACTTTGCAATTGACATGCCGTGTTGCAACCACTTTTCCTGTAATCACAGATAAAATATCCCTGATATGAAAACGTTGTTTCATAATGATCTCTCCATTTTAATGTCGTATTTTCCGTCAACAGCGAATTATTTAAGTTTGATCCATGTTTGTTTTTGCTGTTTCTGTTTGTCTGAAAAATATTTCTTTTGTACTTCTCTTTCTCTTTTTCGGTAAGCTTTTTTTTCACACTCTTTTTCAATTAAATATCCGATGATGATTTCTCTGATGTAGTATATAGCCACGCCTGTTGCTAGAATAATAAAAGTAATAAAACCAAGCTTATTGATCAAAGGCGCTTCCATGAATCTTTCTAAAATTCCATTCATGATCCTAATTCTCCTTTTCTTCAATTTTCACGACCTTAAAAATGGGGTGCACCTGCCGGCGTCGGAACAGTCATACTTCGATCCACCCGGGATGTTCCGTCTGCATAATTTAACTGGAAGCCAGGCTGAACGTTAAAGATGAACACATTAAAGTTTAGTGATCCATCGGTGGATACGGCTTGCAATTGCACACCTTTTGCCATTAAGTCGTTTCCGTTGAAAATAGCCTGAGCTTGATAGATAACCTTTTTTCCCTGCCTTAGCGCTTCACGAACTTTGCTTTCATAAATAGTTTGGATCTCTTGATTAGAGAAAGCTGTTTGAGTGAACAAGTTTTTGGGGTTATTCTGGTCCCCCGACTGTAAGTTAGGATTATATTGTCCCGTGTAGGCCATCCCCTTTGACAGCGAGTATGCAATGAGATGACCACGATTTTGAATGGCCACACCTTTTGAAAACTTCTGGTGCCAGCCGGTCGGCCGGATGTATTGACGCGCTCTGAGTGAGTCGTTTGCCACATTTCGTGATTCCAAGAAAGCTGTGTTAGGTTGCGATGTTCGGTTCAATCGATCCAAATTGCTGTATATGACTTTGTTTTCTTTCCAGTCCTTCGGATTAAGTGTTGATTTATTATTATTTACCAAGATTGCAGCACTTGTTCCTGGCTTGTAATTCAGGGATGCCAGATTGGATACATCACTTCTCCCCGAATTGAGATTCACATAGGCTGGAGAAGTTGAATTGTGCTGCTCACTATTATTATCGGTAAAAACTGTTTTTCCTCCAAAGATAGCCATGATAGCCAATGCCATGATGAAAATTGTCTTATTTAAATGTTTCATTGGTATATCCTCCGGTTCGTACGGTTTAATAAGTTACGAAAGAATCTAACAGATTAACATTAACAAAAATAGGATTACTTTGTACTTCAATCGAATGCATTTGACGTAATCATTGCAATTCCCAACAAAATCATTGATAGCCCTGAGAACCAACAGATGTTTTCTAGCTGCACCCTAATTTTTGTGCTGTTCAGCAAGATAATTGCAATGGTCATTCCTATAGAAATAAGAACAAACCCTATAACTAAGATAAGCATCTTCATCAGATCAATCCTTCGATATTCTCAGAGCACTTCTTTCATTTTGTCACAAAGTATTTCCAATACTCTGGTGTACTCTTTTTGAGTTTCTTGGTCTTTAATGTCTTTTAATGTTTTTAGAAGATCATTAAAGTCTCTTTTCAGAGATTCAAATGTAACCTGAAATTGCGTGACTGCTTTTTCTTGGCTATGCGCTGAGCGTAGCTGAGCAAGTTCCTGTTTCACTTCTTCAGGTAATTTCTCAATAGTTGCTGGCACATCAATGGGCTTATCTTTTAATTGCTTTTGTAAGTCTTGTACCTTTTTCTGAGAATCATTTAGTTCATTCTGAAGCTGTGTGACAGCCTCTGAATTTCCTGTACTCTTTGCATCCTTTAAGTCATCGCGGAGTTTTTTATTTTTCTCTAGCAACGTCTTTGCCTTATCTATCAACTTTTCCCTGGACTCTTTTTCCTTACTTGCTTGTTCATTCATTTCATCGAGCTGCTGCTGCAGCTCCTTCTTTTCTTTAATAACTTTCTGAATCTCTCTAGCTGACATGTTTTCTGCATCATTGTCGATGACAAACTGTTCCCTTTCTTCTCGTGGAACGCTTAACAAGGCAACAGCTTGAGAATAACCTAAATTCGCAAACGTCTGCGAATCTGCATTAATATTTTCAATAGATGTTTGACCTATGCCGTATTCTTCATAGATCTGCATGATTTGGTTAGCTGTTCGCTGTGAGTAGTTTACATTCTCTTCAAGCCAAGTTCCCCACGAGCCATGGGGAACCTTTTCTTTGGCTTCTATCAACCTTTTTCCAATATCTATGCTATTTTGAAGAAACACCCTTTTCGTCTGATCCTTAATCATATTGATTTCACCAGCGATAACATCAGCTGTTCTTACCTTAGAAAGCTCATTCATTATGCTGCCCCCTTAACTTTTTTCTTCTTTAATTTTTCTTGCTTAAATGCATCAAGAAAAGCTTGTACTTCTTTTGTTGGGGAACAGTTATGGTCTCCACGAACTTGAATAACTCTGTTCCCTTGTACTTCAACTGTATAAAACGGAAGTTCCGGTTGGTCAAAGCGACGAATAAAGAGAATGATGGTATCACCGATTGAATACCTTGCTGCATAACCACCAACGCAATGGTTAAGTGCTTTTCCTTCTGCAAACAGTTCTTCACTACTTGCGGCAGGCCGTATAAACAAACTTTCCAGTGAATAGTTTAAGTGTTTGATTAGTTTTAGATTTTGTTTGATTCGTTCGTTAAGCTCCTTGTCATGCTTGATTTTCAAACGTTTTGTCAATTTTTCATGCCTTGGATAGAGGTCACTTGGAAACAGATCCCACTCATTATTCAATTCAATTCCGAGTTCGTTACAATCATTGTGATAATCTTTTAGTGTAATGAGCACATTTCGGACCGATTCATAACTACCGTACTTTGATTTTCTTCTTTTATCTAACTGTTTCAGAAGATAGTTAATTAACTTTTTAAACTCAATCTTCCTAAGTAGGGAATTGAATGTTTCATTGCTGATAGTTCCCCGATAAATGAGCTCTTCTAACTCTTTTGCACGTTCATATGACAATCTCATACCTTTTTTTCTAAAATAGTGATAGCTGTAAAGCAACGCGCAGTTTTTCTCTTTTACATTGGATGCCATCAATCCCTTAATCTCTTGTTTATTTAAGCGTAAGACCTTATCAATTCTCTTTCCTCGCCAGTAAATGGCTCCGTAAGTCTTACCACCATAAAGCTTGTCTTCAACCATGGATTTGAATCCCATTTTTGTTAAGTACTCGATGCATGGATATTTAGCAGCTAGATCAAAAAATGGAATCATACTTCCATATTCCGTTTTGTACATTGGTCCTCGATGATTAATATACTGCTTCCACTCGCTATACTGAAAAGTAGTCTCTTTAACTACTTGTTCTATATTTTCCATTGACGTGAAACAAGCTTCATAGTTCATATTCCGATAGAACTCAGAAAATACTGTTGCTGTTTTTTTACATCCGATCACGCCATCCTAAAACGTACATAGTGCTTTTCCCTTGCTGAAAAAGATACTCAGCGTGCATGGAATACTCGGTTTCAACTTTTGTAAAGTCGCCTGTATAATCTCGAAGAACATAAAATCCACTGACAACAAAAGCATTTGGGTCAATCAATGACTTTTCGTACCATTCTACATAGGCATGATCTTTAAGATACTTTCTTCCACGTCCACTCGCTTTCACTTGGCATTTTGAATGACAGGAAGGGCAATCTGCCTGTTGGCCATGCCGAAGACCTTCTGTATCCGACCACGTTTTGCAATGCGTGCAATAGGCAGTTTGTTTTCTTCCTTTTCTTGTGGTAAATAAATATCTGCTATGTAGGAAAACGACATTGGTGATATAATTCATTAGTTCATCACCAACCCTTTGAGGGAAATGACTTAGAAAGTTTTTATAGGCTTTATCCATCAGAATCATTCCTTTGCGTTTAATAAATCATCAAGACTGACATCAAATAGATTCATCTGCTCATTGCGACGAACTGTTTCTTCAATACCGTTGGTATGGTCACTCTGATCAGTGTCCTCAATGATTCCAAAATACTTTTCAATCGCATGAAAGCCTTCTTCATCCGTAAGAACAGCTACACGAACTTTTCCATCATTTTCACCATGAGTTACTTTCTTTTCAGCGACATTTTTCATTGCGTCTAAGCTTTTTGAAATCGTCTTATCATTTGCTAAGATTTTCTCTGCGTCTTCGGGGTACGCTTTGATATGGCTAATTAAAAATTGACCAATAACTTCTACGTAAGGGTTTCTATCTTTGCTCATTTCATCTTGAAGTTTTTTCAGAGCTTGTTTTAACATTGTTTTAAACGCTCCTTTATTAAACAATTGGCCCAATAGGGCCAATCTGTGTTAGAATTGTCTTAGAGAGAATCTTTCGTAAGCTTGGCGGCGACGAAGGTTTCTTTTTTTGGTTTCTTCAATCCAGATGAATATTTTTGCTAACGTGTACAAAGTTAAAAGAGAGCCAAGTGCAAATCCGATTACTTCAAAGGTTACTAAATAGGCAATTGCAAGGTCATGCGATGGGTGGAAGAACATTTTGTTCACCTCTTTTCTTTATATATACATTATACCATATGGTATATTGTATAACAAGGGTTTTATTCGATTATTCCATATGGTATAATGCAATAGAGGTGACTATTATTATGATTGTTAAACCCCGTTTAAAAATAATATTGAAAGAAAAAGGACTAACTCAAGATGAATTAAGCCGTCTTAGTTCAGTTCCTCAAGGTACAATTTCGAGATTTGATAATCAAGTTAAGCATCCAGATAATACGCTTTTCCGGATTGCTCGTGCTCTTAACATATCTGTTGAAGATCTCTTCGAAGTTATTGATGACGCTGATACCGAGAAAAGTAACTAAGAGGAAGTTCAGTCATTCCCTTTTTTCTTATGGAAATCTTTTTATCTCGAAAAGGAGGTAATCATAAAGTGATTGACTTTAGTCTTGCAACATCGCTTAAAAATCTCTTAGATCAGCAACGCCCACTGACCAAGGGAGAAGCGGCTCGAATTTCGGCGGATGAACGCATCAGTATGGTCTATAACAGCAATGCACTCGAAGGAAATTCTCTTACCCCATTTGAAACCAAGATGGTGTTGCAAAATGGGATTACCGTTGGAAAAAAGCCTTTAAAAGATTACCTTGAAGCCGTTGATTTGAATGAAGCAGCCGACTATATTGAGGAGCTTGTCTCCAAGAAACAGCAGTTTACCGAACGCGACTTAAAACAAGTTCATTATCTCGTCTTTAAAAGTACCAGCCGACAGGATGCCGGCGCTTACCGACGTGTAGGCGTTGAAATATCAGGTAGTCAACATCAACCTCCGGAACCCTTTCTAGTCCAGGAGAAGATGACCGCTCTATTTGACTGGTTACACAAGAATGAAAATATCCTGCATCCAATCGAAGTCGCAGCGGTCTTTCATCATCGTTTGACATCAATCCATCCGTTTATCAATGGGAACGGGCGCACGGCACGTCTCGCTATGAACTTCTTGCTTATGCAGCATGGCTATCCACCAGTCATTGTAAAGGCAAGTGGTGAATCGGAAGTCGATTACTATCAAACATTGGAAAGCGGCGATACAACCGGCGATCGCGAGCCATTTATCACGTTTATTAAAAAGACAGAGGAACAAACACTCATGACGTATCTGGATCGGTTGCAGGTTGATGAAAATTAATGCCAGCAAACTCGTTATTTTAGTGACGAGATAGGGCATTCTTCACTTTTAGTAATGCGAACAAAAATTATTTAACTCAAGGAGGTGAGCCCATGCTTGTCCAAAAGGCGTTTAAGTTTAGACTCTTTCCTACAGAAGAACAGGCGATTCTGATCAACAAGTCCATTGGGTGTAGCCGGTTTGTGTATAATCATTTCCTCGATATCTGGAAGAAAACTTATGCCCAGACCGGCAAAGGGCTCACTTACTCGCTCTGCAGTAAGGAGCTGACCGAATTAAAAAAGCACCTGATTTGGTTAAAAGAGCCGGATAAGTTTGCCTTGCAAAACTGTCTAAAGAACCTTTCCAATGCGTATGATCGATTCTTCAAAAAACAGGCAAGGCATCCTCGCTTCAAGAGTAAAAAGAATCCCAATCAAGCATACAAGACCTGTTTTACCAATAATAATATTGATGTCACAGAGCACGCCATCAAACTGCCTAAATTAGGTTGGGTGCTTTACTCCAGATCCCGGCAGGTCGAAGGCCGGCTACTTTCTGCTTTTATTAGGCGTGTCCCCAGTGGGAAATACTTTATTTCATTGGTCACAGAGTCTGAGGTAAACAAACTTCCCAAAACAGGACAAGCAGTTGGCTTAGATTTAGGCTTGCTCGATTTTGTGACTTTGTCCAATGGGAAGAAGGTGCCTAATCCCAAGTTCAGTAGACAGATAGAACAAAAGCTTTGCCGGGAGCAACGAAAGTTGTCTCGCCGTTATGAAGGAGCGGAAAAACGCACCCTAAAAGAAAAGAACCTGACTTTAATGGACTGTAGGAATTACCAGAAACAAAAGATTAAGGTCGCCAAACTCAAAGAAAAAATCAGTAACCGTAAGAAGGATTTTTTACATCAACTCTCCACTCAGCTGGTTAAAAAACACGACCAGCTTGTGGTGGAAGATCTTAATGTCAAAGGGTTACTGAAGAATCATCATTTAGCCAAAGCGATCAGTGAGGTCAGTTGGAGTGAGTTTATTCGTCAACTGGCCTATAAGTCTAAATGGTACGGGAAAGAACTTATAAAAATTGACCGCTTCTTTCCGTCCAGCCAGAATTGTTCCGCTTGTGGTCATCAAGATGGGAAGAAAGCCCTCCATATCCGTGAATGGACCTGCCCGCAATGCGGGACTCACCACGACCGGGATGTCAATGCAGCGATAAACATTCTGCGAGAAGGATTAAAAAGAACCCCGATCGGGGCATAAAAATATAATCAAGAACCGTCGGAACGACGGGGATCGCCTGCAAAAAGAAATGAGCCACTACAAAACGAAAGCCGTGTTTTGCAAGCCTGTTGTTCGCAGGAAAGTCTATCTGTGAAGGTAGAAGCCCACGACTTAAGTCATGGGAGGTTCACTACCAGGATCTATTGCTGGAGAATGAAGAATATTCTTCTGAGAATGAGGGCCCACAACCAAGCATGTAATGATCAGTCAAGGAATCGATCAAACACGGGAAGCCTAAGTTTCCCATGTTTTGTTTTCATCCGATACTTGACTCTGCAAAGGATTGGCCGTATTTGTTTGAATGTATCTGTCTCTTTTATAACTTCCATTTTTTTATAGAATTGCATTTTATCCTGGTTCTTCAGTGACAGAAGAGCCCCGGCCGGTTGACCATCGAGAAATGTGAGAAGTATTCCAGGACTACCTTTTAACAAACCGACAATTTGCACATCTTCATGCTGATAGGCAACAACTTTCAACCAATTGTTTGTTCTTGCTGAGCGATACAAGGAGTTTTTCTTCTTTTGAACAATCCCTTCCAAACATGCGGCTTTCACTCCTTGAAAATAAGAGACGGCGTGCCCAAAGAGATAAGGCACCTGAAGAAAGTGTTCTTGCTCGCCAAGAAGCAATTCCGATAGAATTTCCTTGCGTTGAATTAAAGGACGATCCATAACTGATTGACCACGCTCATAGAGTACGTCAAACACACAATAAAGGACGGAGATATCCGTTTGTCGACTGCTGTGCATGCGTTGTAACAGGCGTTCAAAATCTGATCTGCCGGCAGAGTCCGGCGCAATAAGCTCTCCATCAAGAATAGTGCCCTTTGGCAAGTGTACATTTAGTAATTCCGGAAAGGCTGCCGTCCACTCTTTTTTATGTCTAGAATAAAGTCGCGTTTCACCGAACGTGCTGCAAATAAGGCGAATACCGTCAAACTTCAGTTCGGTCAGCCAGTCTGAATCATCAAAGGGCTCTTCAGTTTCACTTAATAGCATCGGGCGCACGTACATTGCTTAACTTTCCTCAACTTTCCTTTGATAAACGAACATACTTTCGCATATAATAACTGCAGGAGGTTATTAGTATGCGCCATCGCGTCATTTTTCTTGTCGATATGCAAACATTTTATGCGTCGGTAGAAAAGGCAGATCATCCAGAACTCAGGCATAAGCCTCTTATTGTTGCCGGTGATCCCAAGAAACGCAGCGGCATTGTTCTTGCTGCCTGTCCGATTGCTAAAGATCACGGGGTCTCGACTGCTGAACCATTGTGGCAAGCGTTAAACAAATGCCCAAATGCTGTGATCATCCAACCTCGGATGCAACGTTACATTGATGTCTCTATCCAGATCACAAAGATCTTTAATAACTTTACTGACCTAGTTGAACCCTATTCTATCGATGAGCAATTTCTCGATGTGACGGACAGTCAAAACGTTTTTGGGAATCCGTATGAAATAGCAAAAAAGGTGCAAAATGAGATCGCATATAAAGCGGGGGTTCACGCCCGAATTGGAATTGGATCCAACAAGATAATGGCCAAAATGGCGTGTGATCATTTTGGGAAAAAGAACAATACTGGAATCTTTGAATTGACTCCCGATAACATAGAGAAAACACTGTGGCCACTACCCATCGGAAAAATGTTCGGCGTTGGGCATCGGATGGAGCAGCATCTCGTTGGCATGGGCATACGTACCATTGGCCATCTTGCCAATTACCCGGTTGCCTTGCTGCGGAAACGATGGGGTGTAAATGGAGAACTGCTGTGGCAAACAGCTCATGGGCTAGATAGTTCACCTGTCTCACCTGGTACATTCACCGAACAAAAAGCCATTGGTCATCATATGACCTTGCCTTATGACTACTCAGAGATAAAGGATATAAAAGTCATCCTTCTCGAAATGAGCGAGGAAGTCGCACGTCGGGCGCGCAAAAAGAATTATAGAGGATGTGTTGTTTCAACCGGTGTCAGAGGAACCAATTTTGAGTTTCCGACCGGTTTTTATCGACAGGTCAAACTTCCCTTCTCAACCAATTACGACTTGGATATTTATCACGCTGCGGCTGATCTGTTAGATAAATTTTGGGACCGGCAGCCGATTCGAAGTATCGGCGTCACTCTATCGGATCTGAAATCAGACCAGGAATATCAACTCGATCTATTTGGCCAGCTGATCCAAAAGGAAAAACTTAACAAGGCAATGGACCTCATTTATGCCAAGTACGGGCGATTAGCTTTGTTCCGTGGTCCCTCTTTAAAAAAGGCAAGTCAGCTGCGCGACCGCGTCGGTAAAATTGGAGGCCATTTAAAATAGTTGGTGTAAACAGAATTGTTGCTATTTCAAACACCTTTAACTATAATGTAATTAGAAAATACGTTGGTTCACGAAAAGCCCCTCTGACATGAGCAATCAGAAGGGCTTTAATTTATGTACGGGGGAATATAATTCCCCCAAGTTGCTAAAAATGGGAAAGTATCCAAGTGAGAAGCACCGGCACTACTGCCACTACTAAGGGAATGAGCAGTTCCCTAATCAGTAGTCGCCGGCGTTCTTCTCGCTTTTCTTTACGTTGGTTCACGTGTCTCACCTCCTTCACGCTATCACGTAAAGGAAGTGGTGTTTACCCATTTGCAACACTAAAATTATAGCAAACTTGTCCCTTACGGTATATTATTCTCTTTTTCGGTTGATACTGTTTTCATTCACTATTACTGAAAAGGAGCGTTACCAATGGCAAAATCATCCCAAGAGAAGATTAAAAAGATTAAAAAGCTCGCTCTGGAACATCAAAAACGGTATGGGTTTCCAGTAAGCAAATCAAAAAAATAACTGTCCTAAGAATCATAAATCTTTCCCCCTTTCATAGATTAGTCCTACGACACTTGTACACTGTCGCAAGGTTAAAGGGGGAAAAATTATGGTCAACACTCTAGGGGAGAAGAAAAGCAGGAAGCAACGATCCGATAAAAAACACAGCATGCGTCCAACGATCTCTCACGCGCTGAACGAACGATTGAACCGATTGAGCTACATTACAGATACACCAATGAAGGATGTTGCTGAAACGGTGTGCAAGATGACACTGATCACAACACCAATAATTGAATCACTGGTCCCCTATTTCAAACGAGAATATTGGTCAAATGCATGTGTCATGTACCCTGGGCACTTCGATAATCAGCACTATCCTGTTAAAAGAGAATCCGGACGCATAAGAACAACCATCCGTTTTATGCCTAAAGACTATGACCAAATTGAACGACTTGCATAT
>JAQSXG010000720.1 GCA_029256785.1 Neobacillus sp. | reverse complement strand
CGAATAGTAGCGTTTCTGGTGTTGCGGTAGTGGCAGTTAGTAAAGACGGTGCTGAAATGTCTGAAGAAACAATTGAAGCCATAATTAATGGCGACCTTCCTTTTGTGCAACAAATTCTAATCGGAAAAACTTTGAGTTTAAATTAACATTAGTGTTATTTAACTGAGGATTTAATTTTGCAGGTTTAGGAAATTATTTAATATTTCTGGGTTTCCTTAATTTATCATCAAGAAGGAGAATAGCTTTTTCTTATTGAAGTAAAGAAGCAGGTTTGTTTAATAATGAATTACTTATTTGGAACCTATTCTTGCTGATATTCGTACTAACTTTGGGGGGGAATATTTTTGAAAAATACAAAGTTAAGAATCGTATGGATTATTCCTAATGTATTTTGTTACTTACTGCTATTTGGATTATCAATGTGGGTGGTGGCTAATGGTGAAGGGTTACAAGACATCAATAGATTATCAATTTACGTTATATTTTTAATTTTACTTTTCTTAGTGTCAGTATTCGGTAGTTTCCGTATTTGGAGATGGATAAAAGAAGGTAAAATGTAAAAATTTGCTATTAAGCTAACGGGTGCGAGTGTTCAATAAGAAAAGTGGATGGAAAAACTGAATAACAAGGCATTTAAGTTTAGGTTGTTAATTCATTGAAATGTGGTGTATTATTTTGCAAAAATGTGAAAAATGTAAGACGCAATTTAGCTGGAGTAAAATCTATAAATCTGGATGGGCATATAAACCGATTATATGTGACAAATGTGGTACGGAACACGGGATAACCATTCCTGGGAGGTTCACATTTGTTTCTCTAACTATTTTACCGACGTTGATTTTTAGTAATTTTCTTTCGCCCTTCAAAAATATATTGGTGACTTTTGTTGTAGGAAGCACCATATTATTTTTCGGTACTTTGTTCATACCATTTTTAGTGAAATATAAAGAAAGATTGTGAAATAATGTACTTAAACAAACGGGTAGCATTACTTCAACAGGAAACAAAAAAATGGATATATTAAAAATGGGCTCAGTATGAACTGAGCCATTTATTTTTTATTGCAAAAACATAAGGTTCAAATTGGGTTGCATTTTCGGATTTTTTGATAGGAAACGGAACCCGTTAGAAGAATACTATCCTCTTTCACAAATAACTGGAGACCAAAAACCGTCTTTCTTTATGACCACTGTGCCGTCTTTTTCAAAGTTTTCGAAGCACTTATCAATAATAAGTTGGTTCGCTTGGTGATTCTTTGAAATTTGAGTAAATAGTACGCCCCCAATGGTTAGAATAGTGACGCTTCCGATTATGGCAATAAGCATTTTTTTGTTCAAGTATACCTTCTCCCTTCATATTTATATAGTTTACCATTTTAGTATAGGGTTTTCCTGTCAATGGGTATTACTAGAACCAACAGTCTATTAGATAACAGCCTTACTCACTAATTAATAGATGGTTGAATGGTTGTTTTGCTGTGAATAAGGAAAAATTTATCGGTAGTAATAAGGCATGATTCCATGTACGATGGAGTTATGCTTTTGTTTTTATTTGATTTTGAGAAAAGTAATAGAAATTGAGATATATATTTTACCTTGGAGGGTATTATGATAAAAATTATGGCTGATTCAACTTGTGATTTGTCGGATGAAGTACTAGAGAAGTACGATATCAGCTTGGCGCCTCTAACGATAAACATAGAGGGGAAAATATATAAAGATAGGGTAGATATCCAACCGGATGAATTTTACGGTATGATGGAAGCGCTGCCGGAGTTTCCGACTACAGGTATGCCAAGTCCTGCTGAATATTTAAAAATAATGAATCAAGCCGTCGAGGCTGGCAATAAAGAAATACTATGTATCTGCATGTCCAGTGGAACGAGTGGTGCCTACCAATCAGCTGTGCTAGCTAAGGACTATTTCTTTGAGGAAAATCCAGAATCAACGGTAAAAGTGCATGTGGTAGATTCAAAAAGTATGAGCCATGGAAGTGGCTGGCTAATTGTGAAGAGTGCGATGATGAGGGAACAAGGTGCTTCGTTTGAAGAAATGGTTGAGTTTAATGAAAAGTATAAGAAAAAGGTAAAGCATTTCCTATCTGTGGTTGATTTAAATCATTTGATCAAGAGTGGCAGGCTCACGAATGCAAGTGCGATTATAGGAAAACTGCTCATGTTAAAGCCCATTATGTCGATGAAGGATGGAAAAGGGGCCATAGTTGGTAAAGAAAGAGGATTGAAAAGGGTACTTACGCATTATACTCAAGAATTTATGAAAAGAAATAATCATGAAATGACAAACTTTATCATCATTGGTTATACGTCAGATAGTAAAGTTGCGGAGAACCTCAAGGCTAAAATTCTATTGGATACAGACTTTTCGGGAGATATCCATATTATGCAAATGGGCGTATCGGTTGGGACCCATGTTGGTTTGGGTGCGATTTCGATGTTTTTTATTGAAAGGTGATTTGTTTCCGCAAATTTTACCAAACATTTGATTCAT
>JAQSXG010000719.1 GCA_029256785.1 Neobacillus sp. | reverse complement strand
CCCCGACCTGTCGGAAACCCAACCTTAGTTGCAAGAACCACTTTGTCTCGCCTGTGTTTTAAAGCGCGGCCAATAATTTCTTCAGACGCTCCGGTACCATATCGAAATGCTTCATCCTGCCCTTTCCCATAAAAATCTGCCGTATCAATGAGATTAACCCCTCTATCTAATGCAAGGTCAATAATCTCACTAGATGCTTTGTCATCAATCCAGCGTCCAAAAGCCATTGTGCCTAGAGCAATCGAGGATACTTTAAGTCCGGTCCGACCAAGATTTCGATAAATCATTTTCGTTCCATCCCTTCATCGATTTTTGCGATTTCATTGGATTCATTTCAATAGATTAGCAAATTCAGGCGCACACTTGGATGGCAGAAATTCAATAAACGAATACTCGGCAACCTCATGAATCAAAAATGGATCGTGCTTTGCAATTTCCTGAGCTTCCTCTAATGTCGCGTCCATTAAAATTACTCCGCCCGTTCGTGGATTCCTTCTTCCGGAAGCGATAAATTTTTTCTCGTTATAATAATTGTCCAAATAGCTATTATGTTGCTGCAGATATTTTTCTACTTCTTGAATGGGTTTTACATAAGTAAGAATTGAAATAATCATAGCTGTCATCCCTTCGTTTCATATTTGAAACTAAGTTTCTTATATGATACAACTAATATAGTTGTTTGTGATTAACACTGTCAAGGGATGATAAATATGGAGAATCAAGAACTGTTCGTGCCTTCTGTCCATTCCTCTTTAGAAATATTGGAGTGGCTTTCAAAAGAAGAGCATAAGTATTCAACACTAACGGATCTATCCAATAACTTGCACATAAGCAAAAGCACCTGTTTACGCATATTAAAAACATTAACGGCGAAAGGTTACCTTTCCTATAACTCTGATTCAAAGAACTATAGTTTAGGATTCTCACTCATTCCATTAGGGATCAGGTCACAGGAAATCAACGACCGTATTGGCCGAGCAATTGCTTATTTGCCTCAAGTGGCAGAAGACACCGGGATAACTGCTGTATTAGTTAAACGGATTGATCATCGGTTGATGTATATCGGCAAGCAAGAGCCGCTTCAAAAAATTAGGCTGACGGTTACTGTTGGGGAAACTTTTCCGATACATGTAGGCGCGTTGGGGAAATGCTTCTTGGCCTATTTAGATATTGCAACAAGGGCAGCATTATTAAGTGAGTACACGACAAACGGCACGCTTCCAATGTATACCGATCATTCATTGACTCACCTTGATCAATTGCTTAAGCAGATTGATCAAATTCGACGAGAGGGCGTTGCACAGAGCAACGGAGAATATAACGTCGGAATCAATGCCGTTGCCTGTCCCATTTTTGATGAAAAGAAAAAGATTATTCTTGCGCTAGGCGGCTTCACACTTAATCCCATTCAGGATACAGACAAATGGGAAGAAATGAAAAAGAAAATGATAAGACACGCACACAAAATATCAGAGTTGATATTCTAAACAGATCGTTTTTCTCATGATCCCTAATTCAATTGGATTTCATTCATACAGCATCTCGTTCACACTTCATGATTTCCCGCTTTCATTCCCGGCGCAAAGTTCCGGCTCTGATCAAGCGGTTTTTCTTTAGCAGTGATTACTTCCGGTTGCAAGCAGAATACTGCGGTCGCACTTCCAAGAGACGAGCGGTATTTCTCAACATGGTTTCGTGACAAGGCCCGCTCATAATATCCGGGAACATATTTATCAAGTAATCCTTGCATCGCTTCTGTCGCTTCATCCCAATCGGAGATGTGCGTGACTTCACCAAATACCATGACACTCATATAAGCGGTATCTGTGTGCGCTGGTACTGGATGCGCCATGGTCCCGTATTCTTCACAAACTGTAAAGCAGATGTTTGCATTTACTTTCATTAAATCTGCCTTTTTGCCCTCACTTGCCCCGTGAAAATAGATCTTGTTGTTGTACCAAACAAAATTTAATGGAACGACATAAGGATATTCCTCATCAGAAAGTCCTAAAAAACCAATCCTAGCCTTTGTCAAAAATTGATTAATTTTCTCTTGATCCTGACATTCGAACATCTGTATACGTATAGGACGCATATTATTTTCCACCTTTTCTGTCATTTATCGTTTATAATCTTTATTATAAGAACGGCTGTATCTTTTAAAAGATACAGATTTCGAGTTTTAGACCAGTACAGAGGTGGGAGAAACGTGGAAATCATTCCAAAGCTCGACGATCGTTTAAAGGACTCATTATATATTCAGCTTTATCGCTATTTTAAACATGAAATTGAGCAATTTACCTTTGAAACAGGTATGCGCCTTCCATCCATTCGCTATCTTGCAGAACAATTAAACGTGAGCAACACCACTGTACAAATGGCTTATCAGCAGCTTCTCACTGAAGGATATATTGAAAGCAGGGCACGCAGCGGCTATTTTATTGCCGAACTGGATAGTGATTTTATTGAATCAACCGTAACTCCATGCACAAAGCTTTCCTCTGAGGATTTTT
>JAQSXG010000718.1 GCA_029256785.1 Neobacillus sp. | reverse complement strand
ACTTCTTCTACTTTTTAAAGATACTAAAAATCTGATTAAAGGGAAAATTACGCCCAATGATTTTGCTGATAAGTCGAAAAAGAGAGTGTATTTTGGGGGTGCTTTTCTTATACTTGGTATTGTTTTTATGTGCATAAAATTTATATACTCTTTATTAACCTAATGTTCCCTGGTGTAGAGATTGTGAAGTATTACACTATAAACTATAGGGGGCTTTTGTTCAATATGTAAAATTATCAATAAGCAGAAATATGCATGTTTTTATTCATTTACAATATATTCATGTATATATATATATTCAATTTGCAGAAGTTTATAAAAAGCATATTAGGGGGAGAACCTTTAAGAGTGTTGATAATTATTAACCCAACTGTGTAGGAATCCTCAAAATGTTATATAAATTTAGTAAGAAAATTAAGCGAAGCTTCATAGACTAAAAAGAACTGGACGTGCTCCGCTATTGCCAGTTTTTCGGGGATTGAGGAAAGCAAGCGAGCAAGCAGGCTCTCCTTACAGTATCTTTGCAGAAAAACGGAAGGATTTCCACGTAATTAGCAGGAACAAAATTTAAAATTTATTTAGATAAAGAAAAAGTTGCCGACGAAAATGCTTTTTCTCGACAATCTAAAAACGGACCAGTAACGGTCCGTTTTGTTTAGTCTCTGCTAGACAATATTCCAAAAATACGTAAAAGGCTGATGAAAAGGTTAATAAAGTCTAGGTATAAATTTAATGCCATTAAAGGGACTTCTTCAGCACTGACACCGTAATGCTTCATCCGATTAAAATCATATAATACATAACCACTAAATACCAACACACCAATAAAGGAGAACGCAAGCATTCCAGTAGAGCCTAATGGCATGAAAATATTAAAGATTGAAATGGCTACTAGTGCCAGTAATGCTGCTAAAAGAAACCCGCCTAAAAATGAGAAGTTATGCTTGGATTTCGTTGCATAAATGGCTACACCTGTAAATATGACGGTGGTACTTCCAAATGCCATCATTACAATATTTGCTCCAGCTGTAGCAGCATAATACGATACAATTGGAAACAGCGTTATTCCCGAAATAAAAGTAAATAGATAAAGGAAGGTATAAGATATTGCTTTTTTTCGCCTGAAGAATAGAGCTATCATCAGCATGACAAATTCAAGGATGGCTAATGGTAAAAACAAACTTGGCGGTACGAATACACCAGCCATGGTCCCCAAAAAAGCGATAGCAAGGGAAAGGGCAAATGTTCTAATTACTGAAGGCAAAAATTCAGTTGATGTTTGTGGATACACTTTTCTTCACCTCATAAAAAATTTATATATATCTTATACGAAAAAATA
The DNA here is from genome assembly GCA_029256785.1 of Neobacillus sp. Lineage (GTDB taxonomy): Bacteria > Bacillota > Bacilli > Bacillales > Cytobacillaceae > Neobacillus. The sequence goes on along the minus strand of JAQSXG010000718.1, from coordinate 2,615 downwards.
GGTCAAGAGGTTTCATTATTTTTTGCTTTTAATAAATCGCGAATTTCGGATAACAGCTCTTCTTGACGGTCTACTTTTACAATCTCGACTTTAGTTTCTTCTTTCTTTTTAAAACGATTAATTAATCGGATAAATAAAAATATGGAAAAAGAGATAATGACGAAATCAACAACCGTTTGAAGGAATTGTCCGTACATTACTTGCGCTTTGCCCACTGTAATGGACAGCTTGGCAAAGTCTATTCCCCCTAATAATAATCCAACCAGTGGCATAATAATATCGGCTACAAGTGAGGCTACAATTTTACCGAATGCCGCACCGATAACAACACCGACAGCAAGATCGATAACATTCCCTCTCATTGCAAACTTCTTAAATTCATTCAACATAAAAAAACCCCCAAAATTATCATAATAAGAATACATAATAACCTATGCCCAAATACATTGGCAACTTTCTAATGCCTATTTGAAAAGCAGCTCTCCTACTTGAGAGCTGCTTATTCTGCATGATGGGGTTAGAATGCCCAGTTGCCATTTCTAAATACGGGTTCTGTTTTTCCGTCTGCGGTAATTCCATCAATATTCATTTCTTGTGAACCAATCATAAAATCAACATGTGTAAGACTTTCATTGAGTCCATTTTCCTTTAATTCTTCTGGTGACATTTCCTTGCCGCCTTCAATACAGAAAGCGTAGGCACTGCCAATTGCTAAATGGTTTGATGCATTCTCATCAAATAAGGTGTTAAAGAAAAGGACATTTGATTGTGAAATAGGTGAATTATAAGGAACAAGAGCGACTTCACCAAGATAATGGGAGCCTTCGTCAGTTTCTACAAGGCGTTTTAGGATTTCTTCGCCTTCTTCGGCTTTATACCCAACTATTTTCCCATTCTCAAAAGAAATGGAGAAACGATCAATAATATTGCCGCCATAGCTAAGTGGCTTTGTACTTGCGACCGTTCCATTTACACCTGTCCGATAAGGAACCGTGAAAACTTCTTCAGTTGGCATATTTGCCATAAATTCGGTTCCTTGTTCATTGATGCTACCAGCACCAACCCAAAGGTGATTCATTGGAAGTTTGGAAGTTCGATGGTTAGGTCTGTTCCAGGAGCAGTATAGTGAAGCTTTTGGTAGCGCTTATCGTTTAAATAACTAACTTTTTCATGAAGATTTTCGTTATGTAGCTTCCATGCTTCAACAGGATCTTCACTATCCACACGAGTTGCTTTAAAAATTGCTTCCCATAATAAATCCACTTGCTTTTCGCTCGGTGCATCCGGGAATACCATAGCTGCCCATGCAGGTGATGGTACAGCAATTACTGTCCAGCTCACCTTATCGGATTGCGCCATTTGACGATACTTAGCCAATGCTGTACCAGCAGCCTTTTGGAAGTTTGCAATACGATCAGGATTTACACCTTTTAAAAGGTCAGGACTTGCTGAAATGATTGCCATAAATGCTGCACCCTGTTCGGCTAGCTCTATTTGTTCGTTGGCGCGATGGACCGGATACTCGGTAAAAGCTTCATCGGGAGCTAAATCGTATTTTGTTCTTGATACAACATCGTCGGACCAGTTAACAATGACATTTTTTGCCCCAGTCTCATAAGCACTTTTGACTACTAGACGGACGAATTCCGCCGCATCCAAGGTAGCACCTACAACTAGGGTTTGGCCCTTTTGTACATTTACTCCGACTTTAACAGCTAAATCTGCATATTTCTGTAAGTTATTTTGAAATTCATTCATATTATTATTCTCCCTTTTTTTGCGAATCTTCAATTATATTGTAGCTTTTTTGTGAAAAAAAAGAAACTTCTAGCGATGAATATAAAAAACAGTAGAGCATTTGATCTCTACTGTAATTTACTACCATATACTTTTAAATTTAAATAGACACCCGCTGAAAAGACAACGAGAAAAGTTATTATACCAGCTAATGAAGTTGGAGCCATAAATTGTGATAATTCCACTGCTACCACCCCTTTTTTAATAAAAGCGTTTACAAGTTAATTATAATACTAAAAGGGGTAAATGTGTACAAAATAGCACAATTTAGTGAAAAATATTTGAACAAAAAAAGGACCCGTTAGGATCCCAATGAAGCTTTCTTTTCAAAAGAATGAAACATGAGCCAATATAGTCCTGCACTAGCGAGGGCGAGAAGGCCGAGTAATAAAAATGACCAATCATATCCAATTAAAACCGTTAACGGTATGGATAGAGGGGCAATCGTACGACTTATTGTAAATCTAAGACTCGCTGCCGCAAAATACTGCCCTCTCATATGTTCAGGTGCAAGTTTGGAAACAAAACTTTGTTGTATCCCCACTCCCATTAACTCTGCGAAAGTGAAAATGAACATTGCGAAAATAAATCCCCAAATCCAGTGAGTTTGACTGAAGAGAACCATCGAAATCGCATAAATAACGGAGGATAGTACAAATACATTTCGTTCCTTATAGATGGTCATCCATTTTGTTACAAAAACAGTTAGCAAAACAACTACTAAGCCATTTTCTGCAAGGACAATTCCGAAGGCTCGCTCACCGCTGACTGTAAAGGACCAATTTCCAACTGAGAAGAGTGATTGGTTATGGACTACA
>JAQSXG010000717.1 GCA_029256785.1 Neobacillus sp. | reverse complement strand
CTCCTTACAAATACTTCACCGTCGCCTAGATACGAAATGCTATTTTTCTTCAACAGTTCCAATTGTTTTTCAAGCGGCAATTCATTTACTGCCGGCAATTTGTTTTCAGGTGTTACCAATTTGATCATCCTCCATGTTTATCTATACTTTAACCATTCATTCGCTTCCGCACATTTTTGTTCAGGGCATGTATTAATTTGATCGCATTCCATGCAGCATTTTTTGACTGGATCATTTTTTGGTATGGTTTTACAGGGGTAATATTTTTCATGAAACATATGTACCTCCTTCATAATGCAAACCGATTAGCAATTTCATTTATCCTGGGCAATTTTTTATCTCGCAAAGGATTGAGTTTTTTATTGATCTGGGTATGACAAAGCCGATCATCATAACATGTAGGTACTGGAATAGTTTTATGAGGTAATACGGTCCATGTTAATGGATCTCCGCGATTAATGGTCTTTCCACATCGGGCGCAGTACATTTGCACTCACCACCTTCTAGACGCTGAATTAATTCTTGCATAATGTCATCAGTGATATGTTCCCGGATATGTGGAAATCTCGTATTGAAATCTGCATCACAAATTACGGCCATTGCGTTTGATAGTGCAAATAAATCCATAAAAGTACCTCCCTTTAAATTTCTATTTCCGCAGCGCATGATCTAAGAACATTTTGAAACTAGGATCGTTTTTCTTACCTTTAGGTTTATAATTTTCCAAGTTCTTTTTAAAATTAGCATTCGTTCCTACATTAAATACCGCGATTACTTTTGACATAAATCTACCTCCGTAGTACAATAATAGTAATCAAATTTTCTTAGTTCCCAATCGTCTGCATTTGCCGTGCAGGCGATTTTATTTGTCTAAATTTAGCTATCTCTAATTCAACTCTTTTCATAATTAGCTCGGGCATATCCAACGCTTCTGCCATTGCCACTGTGGATTCTATCTTCGGAAGACCTTTGCCTGACAGCCACTTTTGCAACGATCTCGGGCTAAAGACTTCCCGCCCATCTGCAGATAGCACATTGGATTGCACATATAACATGGTCGGTGTCCATTGTTTTTCGCCCAAGCACTGGTTTAAATTAGATGCGAAATTTTGTTCGTCAGTAACTGCAGCACTTTTGTGCACCTCTTATTCCTCCTTTCACGCTATAATAAGCACAAGAGGTTAACACACACGCCTCTTACCCCACATTTAGCCTGTCCTGCAAGACAGGTTCTTTTTTTACCATTTACCAGGAATGATAATCACTACACCTATTAAAGCTGCTCCAAACAACACGCAACCTATAATTGCCTTTAATTTAGCTGCTTGTCGCGCACTCCGTTGTGTATACGTATCAAACAGGAACTTGTCCAACCCATTTCACCTGCCTGTACATTATTTATGCAAGCCAGATTAACTGGCTCTATCCTTTTTCCGCTTGTTAATGTTGATTGCAATTTGTACCACCGTCTTATACCCTGCTGCTTTTTTAACTAAGTCTTCTCCCTCAGAATAACTGACGATTACGTTGTACTGTTGTTTTGCCATCATCACCCCTCCCATATAAGGTATGACTGGTGTTTTGTCCAAGATTACTAGATTGCTACCTGTTTATTTAGTAGCTTATTTACGAAGTATATTTGTCCAATACCAGTCACTTTTGGAGTCCGACTAATATGTATCTGTCCGCTAGATCGATGAATTACCGTTTTTTTGATCTCAAACAATCCTAAGTCCATTGATTTTTGAGTCGGAAGATTGTAGTTATCACCAAACTTCTTACCTAAGTATCCTTGCTCACGCAGCCATCCGAAGAATCGATTCTGTCCTATGTCTACACCTTTCTGCCTTATGATCTTTGCCATTTCGCCGATTAGGATTGAATTTTCACTTGTTGATACTGCCTCGGCGAATAGAACCTTTGGTTTATCCATAGTGATTTGCGATTGCAGTTCGATGACTTTCTTTTCAGATTCTATGGCCAGTTCTAATATTTCTAATCTAGATAGTTCCTGTGGATGTTTCACTGAATATGTTCCTGTTTTACGAATTGCCGGAAGAATTTCATCAGCTACTTTAATCTGAAATTCTTCTGCAGTTTGGTTTTGAGCTTTCATAGCTAACCGGTAAAAAATGTTTTCGGGAATAAATTCTTTCTCAACAAGTTGGGAAACACCAAAATCGTTTAAATAACCGTTGACCGTTGACCATCTAACATATTCGGTTCCGTTTTTTATCTGGACAAATCCTAATCCCCTAGAGATATCTTCTTTATTAAGTTGCGCTGTACCATTTTCATCAATAAAACCTCTTACATTTGCGATTGTGATTAATGAACTCACACAATCCCCTTCCTTTTTTTATTTTTTTAGCCAGTCTTACATAAAGTTGCAGCTTGATCATCTTCATCTTGGTTTACTTTAGATTTTAACTTCAATTTGTAGTTGAAATTATTAAAAAAAATAACTTCCATCGGTACATCAAAATCAAATTCCATTTTAAGCATTGTTTCATGGTCTGGTAAG
>JAQSXG010000716.1 GCA_029256785.1 Neobacillus sp. | reverse complement strand
CTCATTTGCCAGCTCTTCATAATCTTCTTGCGAGGCTTCGGCGATATCAAGAACGTCTGTTGGCTCGGGTATGGTCACTTTATTACCATATTGAGTATCGGTTTTAATGGCAAAGCCAACACTGATTGGCTGAGGAAGCTGATCAGGAACCTCAACACTTAAATCTCCCGTGTAATCACTGTTGGTTACAAGTCCTTTGGCATTTCGGGTCTTAGTGCCATCCACAGTAAAGGTGATCTGTCCTTTTTGTTGAGTTCCAAAGGACGTAATATCAAAACTTACTTTTGCATCAATGGTATGAGCGACCTTGCTCTTCTTATCAGGATCTTCCTTTGATTCTAAGAGCAATTGGATATTGCCGACCTCGTCGGCCACATCCATATTTGCATCCACTTTCAAAGTAAAGTCCGTCGTGTCCGAAGCTTTGTCATAATCATTTTTAAGATGCAGGCTCAGTTCGCCGCTTTCGCCTTCTATATCGCTAAAGAGGGTATATTTTTGTTCATATGAAAGATCATTGGTTCTTTCTTCAATGGTGAATTTGACTTCCTCTTCCGGTGTACCGGTATCAAAGGTAAAGTCATATTTGACGACGTCCAAGCCTTTTATGTAGACTTTCGCAATAATTTCTTCGGGGAAATCGGATTCATCCAGGGATTCTCTCGCTTCTGAAATAGCTTTTTTGAAGTCGGATTTGCTAAGTTTACCTTCGGTTCCGAGTTCCTGGAACAACTGCTGATAAAACTCGGTTTCTCCCAGAATATCCATTGCTTTATTGATATTGCCTGCGAACAGGTTATAGAAATTATCATCATCCTTAAGCCTTGATAAAACATTGGAAACAATTTTTTTCTGAGCCTTTTGATCGAGCTTAATGGTGATTTCCTGACAACTCAGGTCTTTTCCTAAAACCTCTGTTTTTCGCCCTCTTTTGATGGACATGTCATCTGAATCAATACTGTTGATAATCTCCTGGGAATAGTCTACCATAAGGGTTTTGATATTTTTTCTGTCAATCTTGATCTCATCATAAAAACGTGTGGAGGTCCAAGGATCCATTGACTTATAGGCCTCTATAATAGTTGGATCAAGATCTGGGGAAATCTCAGCCAATTTATCAAGGTTTTTCAAATCTCCCACAATTGTTTTCTGAGATAATTCCGGTACACTCAGGCCAAATTTTGTATCGTTCAGGTAGAAATTTGACGACAGCAGTGGGTTGGTTTGATAATTCAAACCAAAATGCATGGTTCCTTTTCTGCCTCTTACATCTGTAGCATAGCCATATTTGATGGACACATTCTTAAGGCTCTCAACAACAAGATCAATTGTCTCTGCAGGTAAGCCCAGTTGCTCAAGGGGTGCTGCATCCAGCGAGAAACTAAGCTCGGAATCTTTTTCGACTGAGCCTTCATATATGGGCTTTACTGACTTCTCTTCATAGCGGGCCATATTCTTATCAAAAATATTATAGCTCTTTAAAACACTGGCATATTCAGCGGCTAAAAGTGTAGTCTTCGCCGGTAAAAACGTGTAATATCCAAGAACAGTTACTCCGGTAATCAAAACCACAACAAGAACAAGTATGGCGATTACCTTTAGAAATACGCCTTTTTTCTTTGGCTTTTTAACAGGCTCTGGAGGAGTATCGGAGGATGAGGGCTGGGTATAAATTTCTGGAGGCCGGATTTCGTTGTTAACAAGGCTGCTGTCCGAATCGTTAATCATTTCTGTTTGATTGGCACCGCATGATGAACAGAAGATTGCGCCTTCCGGAAGTTCATTTCCGCATTTTTTACAGAACATATTTTTCATCCTTTCAAAATAAAACAATACTCTATAAGTATTGATATATATTTAACATCATACCATATCCCTCAATAGAGTGAAACTAGGAATATAGTCAGAATAATGTAAATGTAATCGATTGCATTAGAATCTAAAAGAAACAGCAAAAAACACCGTAATTTTAAAGTATTTTATGCCAGTTCATTATGCAAACTGATGTTCTGGATTAAAAAATCCATGCAAGTTCTTTTCTCAATATATAATTGGCAGTGATTAATCTGTATTTGTAAGAAAAGTAAAAAAATATATTAGTCTAAAATTGGAACTTTTCTTATATAAAGTCACAAATAATAGGGGTGAGCAAATATTAAAAGTTGTTAATAATGCATTGACAAAACATAAATTCCCACTTATAATTAAAGCATAGTGTTGTGCAAACGCTTGCCCTAAATAGAGGCCAAAGCCTCGGGAAAATGTATAAGGAGGATATTTCAATGAAAAAACGCAGTATTCTTGCCTTGGTTCTCGCGCTTGTCATGGTTGCTACCCTTGCAACAGCTTGTGGCGTGGCAAAGCCGGTTTCAGAGACAACCCCCACCCCTTCACAATCCACCAGCGCAACTCCTTCTGAATCACCTTCAACTCCTGCTGCTGAACCCGTATCCCTTAAGGTTTGGGAATCAGACGGCCCTGAAAAACTCTTTGTCGAAGAAATGGCAAAAGCGTACATGGATGCA
>JAQSXG010000715.1 GCA_029256785.1 Neobacillus sp. | reverse complement strand
AAATAATTATATGAAAGCAAAAAGCACAACTACAGAAGAACAGCTGAACAATATCATGGAATGCCGCCAAAGTGGTCTTACCGTTTACCAATGGTGTGAAGAAAAGGGGATTGCCCCGTCATCCTACTATAATTGGATAAGCCGACTTCGTAAAAAGGGTATCACAATTCCTGAATTTAAAGAAAAGACCCAAAATCCTATCCCACCAGTTTCAAATGAAGTAGTACAGTTGAATATCGTTCATGAATTGAATGATATCAGTTACATTGAGCACCAAAATACTCGCATTTCGAAAGAGCTCTCACCTTTGCGACAACCTACAGTCGAGATTATTATAGAGGATACAACTGTTCATTTTTTTAATGATACCGATCCCATAATTATAGAGTCTATTATAAAAAATGTTGGAGGGATTTACCGTGGCAGGTGATATTTCTGTTGCAACAAACGTATACATTGTGACCGGCGATTACGATTCATCAGGCTGCAAAAGCTGTATTTAAACAAATTGATGGAAAGATTCCAAAAGTAAAAGAACTAAGTGCTGAGTATGCAGAGCTTTTGTTTAAAAAGAAAAAGGCATATGGCGAGTACAAACAGGCGAAGCAAGAAATGCGAGATATGGTTGAAGCAAAACGAAATATTGATCTGTTCCAGAAATGGATCAGGAGATTATACAGACGAAAAGTCGTGGGAAGCGTCATAAGAATACAAGATAATTGAAGCCTTTAGGTTATGAAGTATTAGCACTCATTTATGAGGGCGTGGCCTGACATCGAAGATGACAGATTGAAGGGGATTGGGGAGTTATCCTCAACCAGCAAAAAACATTTGTCCTACAAATGCACTGCTGGCCACTTTCTTTTGTCCTTTACGGGAACCGGGAATTGCCGACACATTGAAATACATAAAAATATAAGCAAAACAAGAAAAAGGGAGGTTTCAGAATATGAATAAAGTAATTTTATTAGGACGAATGACAAAGGATGCAGAAGTAAGAAGAGGTGATAGTGATAGTATATTTGCCAGATTTAATCTTGCTGTAGATCGTAGATTTAAGAAAGAAGGAGATGAACAGACTGCGGATTTTATTAGTTGCGTTGCTTTTGGGAAAGTCTCAGAGTTCGTAGAGAAGTTTGGACATAAGGGCGTAAAGTTTGTTGTTGAAGGAAGAATCCAGACAGGTAGTTATACGAACAAAGATGGAGTGAAGATTTACACTACGGATATTGTTGTAGAGAATATGGAATTTGCAGAAAGTAAGAAAATGGGCGAAAGTGCCCCTGATGGATATGCAGACTTTATGAATATTCCAGAAGGGATGGAATCAGAAATGCCATTTAAATAAGGCAGATTGTAAAGCGTATAAAAAGATACATTATAAAAATGACGATCAGTTTTGTTTGAAATGAGAAAATCCACGTAGTTATGTATGTGCTGAGTATTGGAAGGTAATGGAGAACAACAAAAAAGGATTGTGTATTAGCTGTGAGGTTGAAAAGGAACAGAAGAGAGCCCAGGCCAGGCTGCAGATAAGGTATGAGAAAAATCAAACTATACTTATGAGTAGAAATTAAAGGATTGACAATTTTATAAGGAGGTTAAAACTTGAATGGGGGTAGATGATCATTGTGGTGGTAATGATTTTGCCCCCTCTTTTTTTGTTTTGTGAGTAAAAAAAAGACCAACTACAACATAAGGTGATTAAAATTGCCATGTTTCAATTGATTTTATTCCGACTTTAAGATACAATAATTAATGTCGTGAACTTTAACTATTGGGCAATATGAGGATAATTTATGGAATTTATTTCAATAAGTAAAATGTCAATAAAATGGGGAATTTCAACGAGAAGAATACGTATTTTATGTAACGAGGGTAGAGTGCCTGGTGCTCATAAAAAAAATGCGTATTGGGTAATTCCTTGCGATGCAGAAAAACCTAATGATGCAAGAAAGAAATCAGGAAAATATATAAAAAACAAAAATATGGTTTAATCTTATAAGTTTTTTACTTGGGGTATGTTGAAGATAATTCCAAGTGAATAGAAGAATTTTATTATAGAAATTGGAGGAGAGGGCATAATGTGGTGCAAAAATTGTAATATCGATACAAATGAATCGACATGCCCTATCTGCGGGGAGAATACTGTCGAAGATCTTCCAGTAGAGATATATTGGTGTAGTAAATGTAAAACACCAATTATTCATTTGATTAATCATCCGCACAAAGGTTCCTGTCCTATTTGTGGAGAGAAAACTAAATATATGGCGGCAGATATCAGACCGGTGTTTCCAGAAGAAAGGTTATTAATTGAAATACTCTTAGGCAAAGAACCAAATGAATGGGTTGAAAAATCTGTTTGGGCCGCAAACAGCAGATACTATATTGATGGCAAGAGTATTGCACTATCAAGTGAATTATTTCAGACAGCAGATACGGATCAGTTAGCTAAAAAACTAGATGAGTATAAAATTGATAATAGTTATACATTCTTTAATCATCATATAAAGAATTTTATAAAG
>JAQSXG010000089.1 GCA_029256785.1 Neobacillus sp. | reverse complement strand
AGAGAAAAGAGCTTGCAAACTTTATTCGAAGTGCCAAATAGCTATTTAAACGTAAAAACCGGCTTTTGGGTTTTTACAACAATCTTTACGAAAACAGCCATTATTTATGATCTGTTTTCTTGGAGTATTGATTTTTTCCAGCCTTGCGGTTTTTCTCACGCATCATGTTTTTTTCATGGAGAAGAGCATTATTGTCTTTTGCTTTTTTATCATTATCAGAAGTATGTGGCATTTCCTTACCCCTTTCAAATTGCGGTTCATTCATAGTGTCTGTCAATTTGAAAAAGAGTATGTAAGAAAAAGTTATTCTTTCTTCTCGTAGGTCCAACTACCTTCTTGATAAACTCTTCCCTCTTTCATCAATTTACCTAGTGCACGCTTAAAAGCTCCCTTACTTAACTGGAAGCGTGCTTGGATTTCCTCAGGCATGCTTTTATCATTGTAAGGCATTGCACCATTTCGACTCATTAAATATTCATAAATTCGCTCTGCATCAAGGTCCTGTGACTCTTCCTTTCTCGCGAGCAACGACACATTGATTGTTCCATCTTCCTTTACATCAATGATACGTCCTTCAACCAGTTGCCCTAAGCGTGGCTCCTGCGGGCGCTGTGATTCATGAATAAATCCTTTATAACCCTCAATTGTATAAATCCAGCTTCCTACCTTAGCTGTCCGATAAATATGACCTTGAACATTTTTGTTAAATTCCGCTGACGTTGCCTCTATAGAGATTGATTCGATAACTTGGTCAGATGCAAGTCTTGCATACAATAAATAATTATTATTTACCCGTAATGTCACATAAACTAAATCCCCTGGTTTTGGCCAGACTGACTTATGTACTGGCAGATCATCAATACCCAATAACAAATCTTTTTTAAGGCCTATGTCTAAAAATACACCAATTTTCGGGTTAACATCCGTTACCTTAAGCCATGCATATTTCCCAATTGCTACTTCAGGTATTGTTGTAGAAGCTGACGTTCTGCCTTCTGAATCAACATAGAGGAAAACTTCTACAGATTCATCCACTTCATATTCCCGATCAGCTTCTTTTATATGCAATAATACATCTTCTTCTCCGTCTGTTAAAAAATATCCAAAATCTGCTATCCTAGCTACCGTTAATGTGGTGGTTTGACCAATAAGTTCTTGTAACGACATTTAACTCACCTTTTCTTTTCACTATTGTTTTAATTAACTGTTATGCTAAGCCATAGAGCTTTCGCTTTTCTTGATTGAACTGCTATATTTTACTATAATGTAGCCATAAAGGGAAACTTTAGCAGGAATCTATAGAAGCGTGAAAATATACTGGAGGTTTTATTATGGCCAAAGATGAATCATTTGATATTGTTTCCAAAGTAGACTTTACTGAAGTCACAAATGCAGTTACTGCTACAATGAAGGAAATCAAAACTCGTTATGATTTTAAAGGGAGCAAAAGTGATGTCACTCTGGATAAAGAAGAACTTGTGCTTGTTTCAGATGATGAATTTAAAATGGATCAGCTAAAGGATGTTTTACTTGGAAGGTTAATTAAAAGAGGGGTCCCTGTTAGAAATCTTGACTACGGAAAAATTGAAAAAGCCTCTGGTGGAACCGTCCGCCAACGAGCAAAATTGGTTCAAGGAATTGACAAGGAAAATGCAAAGAAGATAAATACGATTATTAAAAATAGCGGTGTTAAGGTAAAGAGCCAGATACAGGATGACCAGGTTCGTGTAAGCGGGAAAAATCGAGATGATTTACAGAAGATTATTTCTTTGGTCCGTGAAGCTGACTTGACAGTCGATGTACAATTTATCAATTATCGATAACCATTTAATAGAGCGAAAAAGGAAATTATCCTTTTTCGTTTTTTATTTGCTAATAATTTCGTTATTTTTCCCCAAACTACCATTGAACATAAAATTAGGGGGATTTTCCAATGACGAATAAAAATAAACAGCAAAGAACGTTTCCACCACAGCATCAAGACCATCAGCCGGGGGTCGAAAATGAAATGAATCCTCGCCCCATTTCGGTTGCTCCTAATTATAAAAGTGCCGGAAAATTATCAGGCAAAACGGCGATCATCACCGGAGGCGATAGTGGGATCGGTAAATCTGTGGCGATTTATTTTGCCAAAGAAGGTGCTGATGTCGTGATCAGTTACTTAGAGGAGCATCAGGATGCGGAAGAAACTAAACAACTAATTGAAGCAGAAGGACGAAAATGCCTGCTCCTATCCGGAGACATTGGCGATGAAGGATTTTGTCAAACCATCGTCAACCAAACCATCGAACAATTTGGAAAGGTTGATATTTTAGTAAATAACGTTGCAGAACAGCACCCGCAAAAAAGCCTGCTAGATATTACGTCTGCACAATTGGAAAAGACGTTTAGGACAAATATTTTCTCCTATTTTTATATGGCAAAGATGGTCCTTCCTCACTTGAAGAAAGGAGCATCAATAATAAATACTACCTCGATTACGGCATATAAGGGTCATGATCAATTACTGGATTATTCCGCTACCAAAGGGGCAATTGTTACTTTCACCCGTTCGTTAGCCGAATCACTTTCACAGCAAGGTATAAGAGTAAATGGTGTCGCTCCGGGCCCTATATGGACACCATTAATTCCTTCAACCTTCACTGAAGACCATGTGGCCACCTTTGGAAGCGATACACCGATGGGTCGAGCAGGTCAGCCCCATGAGCTGGCACCAAGCTATGTTTTCCTAGCATCAGAGGATTCGTCTTATATTAGCGGGCAGATTATCCACGTCAATGGCGGCACAATTGTGAACGGATAACAAATTATGGCCCCGGCATATTCTAGCACCGGGGCCATTGTAAGTTAGTTAGACTTCACCATTTTTCCTGCTTCTTTTCTTAATTAGTATGAGGAAAACCATTACTAGTATGTAAACCACCACTAATGAACCAATTAGCGTCAGATTGAGTCCGCTCTTATTGGCTAATACGTAGTATTCCGCTTCATCTCTATCTATAATAATTTCGTATTTGTCATCTTTACTACGAACAAGATCATCTTTTAGTAAACCACGAAGCTCTTTTCCTGTTTCAATATCCTCTTTTGTTAAGGTAATATTTTGTGATTTGCTCGTATTATTAATTGCAATGATAGAGGTTTCATCTTGAAAACTACGTTTATAAACTACCATTCCGTCTTTATCATAGAGCATTTCCATTGTTCCTCTAGTTAGTGATGGAAGTTGATTACGCAATTCTCCAAGCTTGGTAATATAATCGATCAGCTCTTTTTCTGTTCGAAAATTCATGAGGCGGTGATTATCTGGAGCCTCTTCACCATTTAGCGCAATTTCACTGCCATAAAAAACCATCGGAATCCCAGGTGTGGAGTATAAATAGGCCAATGCCGTTCTCCATCTAGAGCCAGGGAACATTTTCTGTTCGACAATATCACTTGTAAACCGAACGGTATTCTCATTATCAAAAAACGTTGCAGTTAATTCTGGTTGTTGAAATTTGTCATGATTACCCTCCAGGGACTCAAACGATTTATCCGTTGTTGCAAATACTTCTCTTAGCTTATTACTGTAGGAATAATCATATACACTGTCAATTCCTGCTGCTTCATACTTCTCCCAGGTGCCGTCATTCGTTTGTGATCCGACACCTACAAGGAAGAAGTTTTCCTTCTCGTCTTTAACTGCTTTTGAAAAATCACTCCAAAAACTTACAGGAACATGATTGACTTCTGGCAGACTATAGCCATCAATTCCAGTATTGTTAATCCACCATTTAGCTGCCTCAATTAAATAACTTTCAACTTCAGGGTTGTCCTGGTTTAGGTCAGGTAAATCATTCACCCAGCCAGTTTCCATTTCCTGTTGGTTGTTTAAATCAGTAATATCCTGCTGCTTATGAAACCATGACTGCTTTTCCGGGTCATTTACCCAAGGATGCTCTGCTGAAACATTGTTCGTTACAAAATCAATCATCACCTTCAGCTCTCGTTCATGTGCTTCCTTAACAAGCTTCATAAAGGTTTTTAATGAACCAAAATGTTCATCTATTTTGTAAAAGTCATTCACCCAATATCCATGGTAGCCGCCAGCTGTATTATCAAATATCGAGGTGAGCCGGATGGCAGTAAACCCCATGTCCTTTAGATAATCAAGCTTATCAATGATTCCTTGAAGATCACCACCGGCATAGGCTAGAGGGTCCTGTGTATTAACATCACTATCATTTTGTGTATCGCCATCATTAAAGCGATCCACCATTAAAGAATAGACTGTTTCATCCTGCCACTGTCGATCAGGTTTCTGCGTCGCAGCATATGTAGGAACAACTGAGAAAAGTAAACTAAAAAGTAAAATAGATATAATTAAGATTTTTTTCATGCCCTTACCTCCCTTAAAAAAGGAAGAGGTATTTTCTCCCCTTCCTTACACTTATTTTAATCTAATATAGTTTTTATTCCAAATTTAATCTATCTAAAATAGACAAAATCCTCAAGCCATTCGATTAATTCACTATGTTAATATTGTAATCTTTGAACCAAATGTCTAACTGCACAAAATAGGCTAGTAATTGTGGCCCCGTCATCAGTTGCCCAAACCATGGCTCTTTAAAGCTAGTTCCCCCAGAATCAACGATTTCATGAAGCAAATCGCGATTAAATAATTCCAATAAAACAGTAGACTTATCTGCTAAAATATCCTTCAGACGTGTTTGAACTGCTCTCGTGTATTCTGGATTATGTGTTTTGGGATAGGGACTTTTTTTGCGATAGAGAACTTCATCAGGAAGAATTCCTTCAAAAGCCTTTCGTAAAATTCCCTTCTCGCGCCCTTCATGCATCTTTATATGCCAAGGGATATTCCATACATATTCAACAAGCCGGTGGTCAGCAAACGGAACGCGAACTTCTAGACTCGCCCCCATACTCATTCGATCTTTACGATCAAGTAAGGTAGTCATAAAATGGGTCATATTTATATAAAAAAGCTCTCTTCGATTCGCTTCCTCCATGCTCTCGCCATCCAGTTTCGGTGTTTCCGAAACGGCTTGATTGTACTTAGCTGTCACGAAGTCATTCAGGTTTAGCTTTTGCTGCCAATCTGAACGTAATAAGTTGTTCCTTTCATTCAAAGACCGCATCCAAGGAAAGCCTGGGCGTTCCAGGTCTTGTTTACGATGAAACCATGGATACCCGCCAAAAATTTCATCCGCACATTCTCCAGAAAGGCTTACAACAAAGTCCTTTTTTATTTCCTTACAAAACCACAGAAGCGAGGAATCCACATCAGCCATCCCTGGACTATCACGCACATGAACCGCCTCTGTTAAATCATTCACTAATTGTTGCTGAGAAATTTTTCTAAAATGATGCTTCGTTTTAAATGTGTCCGTCACAATTTGAATCCATTTTTCATCTGCATTGGGCTGAAACTCATTTGCCTTAAAAAATTGTTCATTTCCCTCATAGTCAATAGAATAGGTGTTGAGCTGTCCTTTTCCGCCTTTCTCAAAGGCTTGCGCAGCAATCGCTGTAATGATGCTTGAATCAAGCCCACCCGAAAGGAAAGTAGATAACGGTACATCGGAAACTAATTGTCTTGTAATCGCATCTGTAACCAAAAAACGGACCTTCTCGGCCGTTTCATCGACATTATCATTATGTTCATTACTCTCAACATTCCAGTAACGCCAAATCTTTAAGCCATTTTTCGAAAAAGTAAGGGCATGTGCTGGCCTCAATTCTTTGATTCCCTTAAAAATCCCTGAACCTGGTGCTCTTGATGGACCTAAACCAAATACTTCTGCCAATCCCTCATTATCAATCTCCGTCTTCATCCCAGGATTCGCTAAAATAGCTTTTAGCTCTGATGCGAATAAGATTCCTTTATGGAACTCTGTAAAAAACAACGGTTTAACACCTAATCGATCACGTCCTATAAAGAGTTGTTCTTTCTTACGGTCCCAAATCGCAAAAGCATATATTCCATTTAAATAATTTACACATTCTTCCGCCCATTCTATATAGGCAGTTAACAGAACTTCAGTGTCAGAATGTCCCTTGAAGGAATATCCTTTAGTAAGGAGAACTTTGCGGATATCTTCTGTATTATACAATTCACCGTTATAGCAAAGTGTATAATCATTACCCTCTTTTTGTTTTGTCATTGGCTGTCTTCCCCCTTCAGGGTCAACAACAATCAGGCGCTTATGACCAAAGCCGACATGCGTATCACTCCAAATGTTGGTTTCATCTGGTCCTCGTTTAGCAAGGGTATTTGTCATTTTTGCCAGTGTATCTTTCTCAGTTCTAATATCTTTTGTAAAATCCACCCAACCGGTTACTCCGCACATATATCAAACTCCTTCCTCCAGTGTTTTGAGATACTGGATGCTTATTCCATGTTTTATTCTATTCAGCCCAGATAATTTGGTAAATTGTCCAAATTAAAGATAACCGAGTTATAAAATGACAGGAAGATGTCTACAAAGAATATGAAAGTATTAGGCACGGAGGTTAAATATGAATCGACAGCAACGAACGAAACTTTATGATACTCAACTGAGGGCCTACAATGAAGGAACAGTTGAACAAATAAGCGAGCAATGGATATTTTTTGATGAAGAAACAGAGGAAGCCGCAATGTTAGATGATTTTCTGCAGCAGGAAATAGAAATATTTCGATTTAATCGCTGGAAGAAGGGGATCCTGCTTGAGCCAGGAATGATACGGAGCGGCAGCGACACGCTGATGCTTCGTGATCATGATCAAGTAAGAATCAGGAAACATTTAATTTACTCACTTGAAAGATTGTTAGAGGGGATTAATGATGACGCCTTTTTCCAATTCGTCACAACCTTAAATTCCTTAGATTTTTCAATATATGATTGTATCTATTGTTATAATCACTTGTCTTTCTTATCCGATGAGAACCGGAAGGATGGCGTGAATTTTATTGTTTTCGACAATCAGGATCAAATCTGCAATGTACAGCATCACTTTTGCTATTTCGAAAAGGTAAATGACCGCTTCGAATTTACATTAAATACGGGAAAAAGATTAGTTATTGAGAAGATTATTTCATAAAATTATTAGTAGACCTCATGGCGGTTTCATTAGGTCTATTATTTTGTTTTTCACAAAAATTGGGCCCATGACGGGTTCATGAGGCCTACTTCCATTAATTTTCCACAAAAGTGGGCTTCATGACGGGTTCATGAGGCCTACTTCCATTAATTTTTCACAAAAGTGGGCTTCATGACGGGTTCATGAGGCCTACTTTCACTAGTTTTTTACAAAAGTGGACCTCATGATGCAGCCCTCCTTTTTCAAAGCTACTTAGTTTCCGATGTACTTGGAATAGAGTGTTTTTGCAGCAACTATGTCATTTACACCATGGATCAAAACTCTTCCATCCTTAAATAGCACAATCGCAATCTCCTCATTAGGTGAAAATCGCAGCAAAAATTTATTTCCAGTAACTTTCCCACTTTTCTTTAACTGCTCCGCTAGCTTCGTAAAATCCAGTTCCTGTTTATTCCTGAAATAAATCTGGACCGTTTCCCGACCGCACAGGGTGGTATAGGTCTCCTGAAGATTCGAGGTGCGATCAAGGAAATCAAACTGCCGTTGTACACAGGTAGGACAGTCTGGGTTATTCCCTTCGGAGATATCCATCTGCAATATCGATGAATCCCAAATATCCATCTGTTCTAGGTTTGGAGTCGTTTTTGCCCCAACTAAAATCTTTATCGCTTCCATTGCCTGGAAGGAGCCAATAATATCTGTGATCGGTGACAGGACACCAATCGTATCACAGGTCTCTCCCCTTCCCGTCGGAACATGAGGGAACAGACAGCGGTAACAAGGCGTCTCTCCGGGCTTAATTACCGCAAACAAACCTCTCGAACTAACAGCCGCCCCATGAACCCAAGGAATCCTGTATTTCACCGCCACATCATTAATTAGGAATCGGGTCATAAAATTATCCGTTCCATCTAAAATTACATCAAATCCAGTTAACAGCTCTTCCGCATTATCTATATTTAAATCTGCAATTACCGCATCAATCATAACGTCCGAATTAATCAGGTTTAATTTATTCTTTGCGGCAACCGCCTTTGGGAGATTTAATTTCGCATCTACTTCATCGAAAAGTGATTGCCTCTGCAAATTTGATAACTCCACTACATCCCTATCAATCAACCTAATCTTGCCCACGCCAGAGCGGACAAGATGGTTTGCGATAACCGTACCAAGGGCACCAACCCCGACAATTACCACCTTACTCTTCAACAATTTCATTTGACCCTCTTCACCCATCTCGGGAAAAAGAATCTGCCTTCCGTATCGTTCTAAATCTTTCATAATAATTCCCCATTTCAACAATTCTCTACCTAGATAGAAACAACTACTCTATGTTTATATTACCAAAAATAATTAATTTGAATATTATATAAATTTTAAATACTAAAAATTCAAATAAAATAGTATAATAATAATTGGGTTAATCTATATAGTTTGGAAAAAATCCCCTATTTATATAGTAAATATAAATAAGAGATTTGTAACAATATATTATGAAAGAGAGGGAAATAACTTTGAATTTAGGTGGTTTCTTAAACAAAGAAGTAGTAGTGAATTTAACTGATGCCTTGATTGATTACAGAACAATTAACGAAGATGATGCGAAAAAGTACATTGGCGGCCGCGGATTAGGTGTTAAGTATGTATTAGATAACGGTCCTGAAGTTGAACCATTATCGGCAGAAAACATGTTATGTATCATGACTGGCCCTGTCACAGGTTCACGTTCATCTATGAGCGGACGGTTGTGTGTTGTTACGAAATCCCCTTTAACAGGTACAGTGACAGATTCCCATATGGGTGGTTGGACAGCCGCACGATTAAAGTGGGCAGGCATTGATAATATTATTTTTACCGGTAAAAGTGATAAACCAGTTTACCTTTATATTGAAGATGGAAAAGCCGAACTTCATGATGCCTCAGATTTATGGGGATCAGGAACAAGAGACACGATTAAATCATTAAAAGCAAAGCATGGTGAAGAAGACCTTAGCGTAATGGCCATTGGTCAGGCTGGAGAAAATACGGTTCGCTACGCCTCTTTTATCAATGAGCATGATCGAGCAGCAGGTCGCGGTGGCACAGGTGCTGTCGCAGGTTACAAAAAGTTAAAAGCGATTGTCATCAAAGCTGCTCAAAAAGGTAATATGCCACAGCCAAAATTAGCAGAAGAAAATAAAGAAGCCAATAAAAAAGCAGTAAAAGCCATTTTGGACGGCGGCTTAACAGCGCCAAATAAAGGCGGTCTGTCCGTTTATGGAACGAATGTATTAACAAACATCATCAATGAGGTTGGTGCACTCCCTACAAAGAACTCCCAGTTAACTCATTGGGAACATGCAGAAAAGCACAGTGGTGAGTACGTAAATGAACATCTTCTTGTGAAAAACAATACCTGCCATGCCTGCCCTGTTGGCTGTAAAATCGAAGTTGAAGTCAAGGACGGCAAATACAAGACTCGCGTTGAAAGTATTGAATTTGAATCTGCATGGTCACTTGGCTCTAACTGTTTATTAAGTGATGCGGAAGCGATTTCATACATGATTGATCAATGTAATGAGTATGGTATTGATACCATTGAGCTAGGTCACGCTTTCTCTGTAACAATGGAAGCCTATGAAAAAGGATTAATTTCTCATGAGCTTGTATGGGGCGATGCTGATTCAATGATAGATTTAACGAGGAAAATTGCTTTCCGTGAAGGTTTTGGCGGAATCCTAGCAGAAGGACCAGCACGTGCTACTGCCACTTGGGGTGCACCAGAGCTTTCGATGTCTGTAAAAGGTCAGTCCATTCCTGCTTATGACCCTCGTGGAATTCAAGGTATCGGTCTTGGTTATGCCACTAGTAACCGTGGTGCCTGTCACCTGCGTGGTTATACTGTCGCTAGTGAAATTGCTGGTATTCCAGAACCAACGGATCGCTTGAAGCCTGAAGGTAAGGGTGAATTGTTAAAAATATTCCAAGATATGTTGGCATTCTCTGATTCTATGAATATTTGTAAGTTCTCATCCTTCTCTGAAAATGCAGAGCACTATGCCGAGCAATACAGCTCAATGACTGGCGTTCCTATGACTGCTGATGATGTAATGAAGGCTGGGGAAAGAATTTATAACCTTGAGCGTTACTATAATAATCTCGCGGGCTTTAATAAAGAGGAAGATGACTTCCTACCTAAACGTTTCACAGAGGAGCCGGCATCAGGAAATAGTGCAGGATCCGTTAGCCGTATGGATATCATGCTTGATGAATATTATGATGTACGTGGCTGGAAAAATGGTGTTGTAACGGAAGAAAAGCTTCGTGAATTAGGGATTATTGATTCTGAAAGTCAACTAGTTTAATATACCAAAAGGCATCTGTAAAAGTTTACAGATGCCTCTTTGGTGTGTCTAGCCACCAATTCTCGTTGTTTTATATCGATACTTCTTAATAAGTTCACTAAGGGTTTCTTCATCCTCTGCAATAAAGCGTACTTGAACGGTATTAACTTTAAATACTGCAGTAAAAGATATTTCTGATTCATTTACGATTTCCCCACTCCACCCGTTTGCCTTATAAATATAAGGAAAGGTTTCTGTTACTAACACACCGCCAAGTTCCTCAAAATACATTCCAAGATGATTGATATTTATTCCCCGAAATTCTAACTCACGAATAAGCATATCACCCTCCTGCAACTGGTGGAAAAAGTGCAAATTGATCTTTTTCATCCACAATTGTCATAAGACCATCGAGATGAATAATATTTCTACCATTTATGTATACTTGAACAAAAGGCAGCAATTCTTTTTCTGGTGTGAATATTTCATCCTTTAGGTCAGGAAACATTTCTACCATTGTATCTAGCACATCAATAACCCTTTTCCCCTCAGACTGGACCTCTACTGAAACTCCTCCACATATTTTTCGTAGATTTGCAAATACACGCACTAGCATAATAATCCACCCCTCTCTACCTACTTAAATAGTAAAACGAATGGGAAAGAATGTCATCAAGTTTGTTTGAATATTGAAATAAAATAAAAGCTGCCGAGAAATATCGACAGCTTGTTTACTTTAACTTATGGGTTCATAAATGACATTGGTAAAGAAAAACCTAAATACAATACAAGTGCTAATGCAATAACAAACTGAATCCAAAATACAGAAGTATTTTTATTTTTTGCCGTTCTTGATAAAATCATCTCAAACAATCCAATTACCCATATACCAGCAACTGTTTTTAAAATATACTGGAAATCAATTTTGTAAACTTGCGTAAGCATCATTACACCTGTTGCAATGATTGCCAAATATAACACTCGTAAAATCATTTGGACGATTTTTGCCCCTTTAGTTTTTCCGCCTTTAATTAAGAAAAATGCTACCACAAATAAAATAAGAGCTAAAACCCATCCTGTAATATGACCATGAATCATTTTATTTCCTCCTACTATCTATAATTCACTATACCAAAAACTATCATATCACAGCATGTATTAAAAAACGAAATAAATAAGGCTGGTACAGTAACAACCATAGAATAAAATAAAATGAAAACAAAAAATCCCTTTGTATTTTTTTACAAGGGCTCTGTTAAACTTGATTGTTGATTTGCGCTCCAGGTGCTATGCTTTCCGCGGGGAGGAAGTCGAGCCTCCTCGACACTGCGCGTCTGTGGGGTCTCGACTTTTCCTCTACATCCCGCAGGA